>DASWOO010000256.1:0-3681 GCA_036404335.1 Kofleriaceae bacterium | reverse complement strand
GCGCCCGGCCACGGCCGGAGCTGACCGACCACGACGCCGGTCGCTGAGCTCGAGCCGCCGCACGCCAGGAACGGGATCGATTCGAAGTTGTTGGCGACCGGCGCGCTGCCGGGGACGTTTTCGGGAAAGAGGATCTCGCTGATCGGTGCGTGATACTGGCCGTAGTAGATGCCGTTGGCCGCGGTCTTGGCGCCGGCGGTGCCGGGGACCTGGCCCTGCAGGCCTTCGATCACCGCGCGGACCTCGCGGCTCGGCGGCAGGAACGTGCCCTCGGCGCTCTGGACGCAGGTCTTGATTAGGTCCGCCGGCACGGTGCCGAACGCGACGCACGGCGGGCGGAACCGCCAGCGGCCGAGCACGCCGGTCTGATCGACGCCGATCGTGCCCCAGTCGCGGTCGGTCGCGGCGCCGGTGACCGGATCGAGATCGATGCCGTAGAGGTGGATCGGCCGGCTCGGATCGGTGGTCATGCCCTCGAACCGGGTGCGGGTCGCGGCCTCGGCGGCGCCGGCGACGTCCGCGCCGCCCGACGCCGCCAGGGTCACGTCGATCATGACGTAGGCCGGGTCGGTGTGGGGCGCGGTGTAGATCGCCGTGTTGTCGACGAGATTGTACGCCGCGACGTACGTGCTGGCGGTGCCGGGCCACGGCCCCGACGAGCCGTCCGCGCGATCGGCGGTGAGGACGCCGGCGTAGGTGATGTAGTCGCCGACCTCGAGCGGCGCCTGGATCCGCGGATCGGGCAGCTGGCCGGCGGCCAGGCCCGCCGGGTCCGGCATCTGCAGCTTGATCGAGAACGTGCCGGTCAGATCGAGCGGCCGGTTGCCCTGCGGGCACAGCGGGTCGGTCTCGGCGGCGTTGGCGGCGGGCGGGGGCCGGCGCGGCAGGCACATCGGGAACCCGGTCGCCGACTGGATGCTCGGGCTGTCTTGGTCGGCGGCGAACCGCGGGTCGGCCGACAGGCCCTTGCTGTAGCGGCCGGTGCCGGTGGTGCCGATGACGGGATCGTTGATCCGGACCCGCGCGCCGGTGTTCGGATCGTTGAGCGCGCCGCCGACCCGCAGCTCGCCGCGGTCGTAGTCGATGTAGTTGATGAAGCCGGCGCCGAGGCCGAGGCTCTGCTGGGCCACGCTGACCAGGCCGGCGATGTACTGATCACCACCGGCCGCGGTCGTGACCCGGTTGCCGATCACGTGGACCTCGGTGGTCGCGAGCGGGGCGGGGACGTCGGCGAGCGCGAGCCCGGTCTGGCTCGGGCCGTACGGCGCCGGTGCGTGGCTGAACAGCTCCGCCCAGGTCAGCTGGCTCGCCGGCGTGGTCACGACCGTGTTCGCGGGGATCGTGATGACGTGGCCGTCGAGCGTGAGGCTGCCCCCGGCGGTCGGCCCGCTGCCCGACGTCGTCGCGTCCTGCAGGAAGCCGGTGATGTCGAACTGGGTGACCTGCGGCAGCGGCGCGGCCACGCCGGCCGCGCGCTGGACCTGGGTCATGCGGTCGAGCGCCGGCGGCTCGTCCCCGGCGCGCTCCTTCGTGTTCTTGCACGCGGGCGCGATCAGGCTGATCGCCGCGGCAGCGGCGATCGCGATGCGATGCACGGTCATACAACTCCCCCTCCACGAGAATGTGAAACGCAGCCAGACTCTGGACCAACGTGCGGGTCACGCACGCGGATCGGGATGCAACATTTCGTTGCGGCCCGCGGCCTGGGCTGCGACGCGAGGAGTGGCGCGGACTCTTTGCCGACTCCGGGCCGGCTCAGATCCGGAAGGCGAGGAAGCCTTCGGGCGAGAACGAGCCGCCGTGGCCGAGGTCGTCGAAGCCGATCTGCAGGCCGAGGTCGAGGTACTTGCGCGGCGTGTACTGGAAGCCGGCGTGGAGGAACGTGGTGAAGCACTCGCCGCCGCAGGCGTCGGAGCGCGTCGACGAGAAGTCCTCGAGCTGCACGCCGATGCGCGCGATGATCGCGAAGTCCGGCTGGTACTGGAAGATGCCGTACGCCGAGAACCGCAGCTCGCCCGCCGACGTGATCGTGTTGGTCGCGTCGTGGTTGGCGTTGTTGGCGTTCTGCGCCTCCTGGTAGAAGGTCGGCGCGAAGTTATCGAGCTTGATGTTGAGCAGGTCGTCGAACCCGCCGACCGCGAACTTGTCGGCGAGCGTGAACTTGACCGGCACGCCGATCGCGAGCGAGACCGCCAGCGGATCGATGTACAGCGGCACGCCGAGCTGGACGCCGACCCAGTCCTGGAGCAGGTAGGTCACGTCGAGGCCGACCGCCTTGCCGGGGTGGAAGCCCTGCTTGGACTCGGCCGTGGTCGGGTCGTCGTAGACGCCGCCGGCCAGGTAGGTCAGGCCGAGCTGGATCTTCGAGGTGATGCCGTAGCGCGCGCGGATCGCGCCGGCGCCGACGTACGGCGAGACCTGGGCGTGCAGGTCGAGCGAGACCTCGGTCAGGTTCTGGGGCAGGGTGATCGGCCGCAGCGCGAGCTCGATCGGATAGCCCGCGCGCCGGCTCAGCGGCACGACCACGACCTCGGGGGGCCGGTCGTCGGGGTTGTTGACCGACTTGGGCGCGCCGGGGTTCTCGTCGGTGCCGTTCATGTCGGTCGGCGGCGGCGGGGGCGGCGGCTCGACAGGCGCGGCCGAGCCGGTGCCGGCGCCGACGGTGCCGCCGACGGTGCCGGTGACCGTCGCCGAGCCAGTGACCGTCGCGCTACCCGTGCCGGCGCCGGGGTCTTTCGCCGGCGCGACCGGCGTCTGCTTGCCGGTCTTGCCGGCCTTACCGGGCTTGACGGGCTTCTTCGGGGTCTGCGTGGTCGGCTGCGTGGCCGGCTGGGCAGCGACCCCACCGGCCGACGCGAGCAGGCCGGTAGCAAGAACAAACATCAGGCGGCGAGCCGTCATATGCCGCAACAGTACAACACGGCGCCGCCCGCCTGAAATTCGCGCCGTCCGCGACTGGTTAACAGTGACCGATCCAGCGGGTCGTGCCGGTCCAGGTGTCGCGCGGCCGCTCGCTGTCGTCCTGCTCCGACGCCGCGGTCAGCGGGAGCGCCGGGCCCCGGGCGGCGATCGCGGCCGCCGCGGCGGCGATCATGCCGACGAACGCCCGGCGGGTGGGCACGCGCCAGCCGGGCGCCTGCGGGTCGCGGGGCCGCTTCACTGGCCACACTCCGGCGCGTCGTAGCCTTGCACCATCTGCTCCAGGGTCAGGTTCTTGTTGCACGGGTCCTCGCTGACGTCGGCCGCCGAGCGCATCGAGGTCCCGAGCGTGTCGTGGTAGTCGTCGGTGATCGACGACGGCACGATCGCCGCCTTGCTCTGATCGACGACGTGGCCGCCGCCGCCCGGCGCCTTGGCCGCCGCCGCGGCGTCGATCAGCTGGGTCTTGAACCAGGTGATGAACGCCACCGGGTGGTAGTGGTAGACCACGCCGTCCTGCGGCAGCCGGCAGTGGGCCGCGACCGGCGCGTTCCACCACAGGCCGGGCGTGATCTGGTCGGCGACCATCGCGTCGATCTCCGCCGGCTTCTTGTTATGGAAGTCCTTCGGTACGCGCAGCGCCTCGGACCAGCTCGGCTCGTACGTCCACTCGCTGACGTGCAGGGTCACCATGTTGTGGAGGTCGCCGCCGCCGCCGGCGAAGAACTCCGACAGCTCCTGGCGCGACAGCACGCCGTCGCT
>DASWOO010000255.1:0-3739 GCA_036404335.1 Kofleriaceae bacterium | reverse complement strand
GCGAGACCGAGGAGTACGCGACCAGCTTCTTGACGTCGTCCTGGGTGAACGCGACCAGGGCGCCGTAAATGATGCCGATCACCGCGAGCACCGAGATCGTCGGCGCCCACACCGCGGCGCCGTGCGGGAACAGCGGCATCGCGAAGCGCAGGAAGCCGTAGATGCCGAACTTGAGCAGCACGCCGGCGAGGATCACCGACCCCGCGGTCGGCGCCTCGACGTGCGCGTCGGGCAGCCAGGTGTGCAGCGGGAACAGCGGGACCTTGATCGCAAAGGCGATCGCGAACGCCGCGAAGCACCAGACCTGGCCGTTGTGCGGCAGCGAGACCTTCATCAGCTGCTCGAGGTCGGTGGTGTACGCGCCCAGCGCCGCGCCGGCCTGGACGTACAGGTAGAAGATCGCCACCAGCATCAGCAGCGAGCCGACCATCGTGTACACGACGAACTTGATCGACGCGTAGAGCCGGCGCTGACCGCCCCAGATGCCGATCAGCAGGTACATCGGGATCAGCATCACCTCCCAGAACACGTAGAACAGGAACACGTCGAGCGAGATGAACGCGCCGAGCATGCCGGTCTCGAGCACCAGCATGCAGGCGATGAACTCGCGGACGTGCTTGTCGATGCCCTTCGAGGTGCCCAGCAGGGTCAGCGGCATCAGGAACGTGGTCAGGAGGACGAGAAACACCGAGATGCCGTCGACGCCGCACTTGAAGTGGGCGCCGAGCGCGGCGATCCACTCGATGTCGGTGACGAGCTGGAAGCCGTTCTCGGCCGGGTGGAAGTAGCCGCGCTGCAGGATCAGCAGCGAGACCAGAAAGGTGATCGACGTACACGCCAGGCCGATGCCGCGGTGGAGCGCGGCCTCGCCTTTGGGCGTGCACATCACGAACACGGCGCCGAGCAGCGGCAGGCCGAGGATCAGCGGGAGGAGGAATGCGCCGTCTTGCATGACTACTTGGTCCCCTGCGCGCTGCCGTTCGAGTCCGCGGGGAGCGCCGACAGATCGATCGTCCGGGTCACCGACGTCTCCTTGCGGGTGACCGGGTCGACCACCCACATGGTGATCGCGCCGACGTTGCCGGCGACCGTGACGTCGCGCTTGTTGAGCAGCTTGTCGGGGTTGGAGGGATCGCGGTCCTTCTGGTTATCGCCGTCGAGGTCCCAGTAGATCTCGGCGTTGGCGCTCTCGACGCCCTCGCCCGGCATCGCGTGCAGCTGGATCTGGTTGCCGACGACCTTGTAGTCGAACGTCGGCTTCTGGTGGCAGTCGGTCAGCGCTAACACCAGCGCGCCGCCGAACACGACGCCGACCAGGTAGCGCTGGACGTTGCCGTTCTGGAACCAGCGCGAGATCCGGCCGAGGATGCCGACGACGAACGCCGAGCCGTTGACCGCGACCGTGTCGATCACGAAACGGTCGGCGATCTCGAACAGGCCGCGCGCCAGGATCTTGAACGGCCGGACGAACACCGCGTCGTAGGCCTCGTCGACCCACAGCTTGTGCTTCGAGGCCTCGTAGGCGCCGTGCAGCGGGCCATCGCCGTCGACCAGCTTGGCGACGGTCTTGCTCGGACCCTTGCCGTAGAACCCGTAGGCCGCGAGGATGCCGGTGATCCCGACGCCGAGCGCGACGAGCATCAGGATCCAGGTCGTGCCGTCGGACTCCTCGCCGTGGATGTGCTGCACGCCGGGCAGCCCGGACTGGTACCAGTCGGGGGCCACGCTCGGCGCCAGCCAGTGCGACAGCGCGTGCATGAAGTGCGGCAGCTCGAGGTGCTCGAAGTGCGGCGCGCCGATGAAGCCGGCGAGCGTCGCGAGCGTCGCGAGCACGACCAGCGGGCCGGTCATCGTCAGCGGCGACTCGTGCGCGTGCTTGGCCGGCTCGCTGCGGCCCTCGCCGGCGAACACCAGGAAGTACAGCCGCCACATGTAGAACGCGGTGCCGAGCGCCGCGATCAAGAGGCCCGCCCACAGCGCATTGCCGTACCAGATCGCCCAGCCCGGCGGATGCACGCCGAACGCGCCGCCGAGGATCTCGTCCTTCGAGAAGAACCCGGCGAACGGGAAGATGCCGGCGATCGCGAGGCACGAGATCAGGAACGTGATGTGGGTCAGCGGCAGCCGCCCGCGCAGCCCGCCCATCGTCATGATGTCGCCCGGGGTGTGCGAGCCCTCGTGCTCCAGCGCGTGCATGATCGAGCCGGCGCCGAGGAACAGGCAGGCCTTGAAGAACGCGTGGGTGCCGACGTGGAAGATCGCGCCGGTCCAGTTGCCGGTGCCGGCGGCCACGAACATGAAGCCGAGCTGCGACACCGTGGAGTACGCCAGGACCTTCTTGAGGTCGGTCTGGGCGAACGCCATGAACGCCGCGGCCAGCGCGGTCAGGCAGCCGATCGTCGCGACCACGAACATCGCCGTGGTCGACGCCGTGTAGAGGAACGACATCCGGCAGATCATGTAGACGCCGGCGGTGACCATCGTCGCCGCGTGGATCAGCGCCGAGACCGGCGTCGGGCCGGCCATCGCGTCCGGCAGCCAGACGTACAGCGGGATCTGCGCCGACTTACCGCAGGCGCCGATGAACAGCAGGATGCCGGCCGCGGCCGCGAGCCGGTCGCCGCCCCAGAACTCTTTGACGTACTCGGGGCCGACCTCGGCCGCGTTCTTCAGGTTCGAGAAGTCGAGGCTCGCGCCGCCGACCGAGCCCTGGTGGCTCTTGGTCGCCGCGAACAGCAGGAACATGCCGAGCAGGAACGCGAAGTCACCGATGCGGTTGACCACGAACGCCTTGCGGCCGGCGCTGGCGAAGCTCTCGTTCTCGTACCAGAAGCCGATCAGCAGGAACGAGCACAGGCCGACGCCCTCCCAGCCGATGAACATGACCGGCATGTTTGCGGCGAGGACGAGGATCAGCATCGAGCCCATGAACAGGTTCAGGTAGCCGAAGAACGTCCGGTAGCGCGGGTCGTGCGCCATATAGCCGGTCGAGTAGATGTGGATCAGCGTGCCGACGAAGGTGACGATCAGGATCATCACCGCCGACAGCGTGTCGAGCCGGAACGCGAGCTGCGCCTTGAACGCCCCGACCTCGATCCACGGGAACGGCAGCAGCTGCTGGGTGATGCCGGTGCCGCCCTTGCCCGCCTCGAACAGCCCGAACAGCTGGTCCTCGGAGAACACCATGTAGGCCGAGAGCACGAACGCGCCGCCGACCGCCAGGATCGCGATGGCGGACACCGTGCGCTTGGACAGCCAGCGACCGAAGATCAGGTTGATCGCGGCGCCGAGCAGCGGCAACAGCGGGATCCACGCGAGGGTCGGGATCGACCAGGTCTGTGTTGTTGCGTCCATGCTAGTGCCTGAGCGTGTTGAGGCGGTCGACCTCGACGTTGCGGCGGCAGCGGAACACCGCGACCACGATCGCGAGGCCGACCGAGGCCTCGGCGGCGGCGACCGCGATCACGATGAGCGCGAACGTGTGGGCGGACAGATCGCCCCACATCCGCGAGAACGCGAGCAGCGAGACGTTGGCGGCGTTGAGCATCAGCTCGACGCTCATCAGGATGATCAGCGCGTTGCGGCGGATCAGCACGCCGGCGACGCCGACCAGAAACAGGGCGGCCGCCAGCACCAGGAAGTGCGAGTAGCCAACGTTCCACAGCAAGTCGTTCATGCCGCACCTTCCTGACGGATCTTGGCGGGCGCGTCATCGTCGGTGTGCAGCGGCCGCGCGATC
>DASWOO010000254.1:0-4491 GCA_036404335.1 Kofleriaceae bacterium | reverse complement strand
GGGCGATCAACCCGAACATCCCGGAGCACATCGAGCGCGTCATCCTCAAGGCGCTCGCGAAGGACGTCGACGACCGCTACCAGTGGTGCAGCGAGATGCTCGCCGACCTGCAGGCGTTCCTGATGAGCCAGGACGTCGTGTTCACGGCGAAGTCGCTGTCGAGCTGGCTCAAGGACGTGTTCCAGGGCGAGATCGATCGCGAGCGCCAGCTGCTCGAGCAGTACAAGCGCGTCGGCCGCGATGGCCTGATCTCCGGCGTGCCGGCGGCCGAGTCCAAGGCCGATGTCGTCGAGAACTTCGGCGAGGCCGCGCCGGCCGAGGGCGATCCGACGACGCTCGGCGGCCCGAGCATGGAGGAGATGGACGCCGCGGTCGCGGCGGTCGCGCAGCCGCCCGAGGCCGGTCCGGTGTCGGGCTCACCGGCGACGCGCGGTGGCCCGCTCGACGATCCCGGAGACTCGGGCGAGTTCGGCGAGGAAGCGCCGACCGAGATCTTCGGCGAGATCGACCACGGGCCGAGCCCGGCGGGTGGTCCGCCGGCCGGCGCGGGTCCGTCGACGCGCGCGCCGACCCAGGGGCCGCCGCCGGCGACGCGGCCGCCCAAGCCGCCGCCGGTGCGGCCGCAGACCTCGCGCGGCGAGACCGCGCAGGGCATGTCGGCGCAGGGCGCGGGTCCGAGCCAGCCGGGCTTCAGCCCGACGGGCGCGGGTCCGAGTCAGCCGGGCTTCAGCCCGGGCATGCAGCCGCCGGCGCCGGGGTTCGCGCCCCAGCAGCTGCCCGGCATGCCGCCGGCGCATGGCCAGAACCCGGTCGCGATGGGCACGCCCGGCGCGTTGCCGGTGATGAACCAGCCATCGGGCGCGCAGGGCCGGACGCTGATCGGCGCCGCGGCGCCGGCGGCGCTGCAGGCGTTCGCGCAGGGCAACACGCCGCCGCCGCAGATGCACGGGCATCCGCCGACCAACCAGGCGTTCAACGGCGGGTATCCGGTCGCGCCGAGCCATCCGCAGATGAGCGCGATGCCGCACATCGGGTCGGGGCCGACGCACAACCCGATGGGCGGGCCGCAGAACCCGATGATGCTCGGCCAGCCAGGGCACGGCCTGCAGCCGCAACCGGGGCCGGGGCCGGGGCCGGGGTCGGGGCCGGGAATGGATCCGTACGGCCCGTACGGCCAGCAGCAACCGCAGTATCCGATGCAGCCGCAGCAGGGCTACGGCCAGGGTATGCAGCCGGGCCACGGTATGCAGCCCGGCCAGGGCATGCAGCCGGGTCCGGGCATGCAGCCGTACGGCGCGCCCAACCACATGGTCGAGCCCACGGTGCCGGCCGATAGCAAGAAGCGCTCGTCGGTGGTGCGCGACGTCGCGATCGGCGTCGCGATCGCCGCGCTGGTGCTCGCCGGCTTCCTCGCGGTGAAGTACCTGATCCTCGACAACGACAGCACCGGCAGCGACAAGCCGGCCGACACCGCGTCGCCGGCGTACATCCACCTGGCGATCACCGGCGGCACGACCGCCGAGCTGTATGTCGACGACAAGAAGTCGGCGACGGTCAGCGACAAGCAAGAGATCCCGGTGACCGCCGGGGAGCACAAGATCAAGCTGGTCGGCGCGACCGGTGGCGGCTGCACGCACACGATGACCTTCGAGGCCGGCAAGACCGTGCCGCTCGAGTGCGCGTTGCCGGCAGCGGCCGGTGCCACGCCCGGCTCGGCCGCGCCTGCGACGGGCTCGGCCGCCGAGGCGGGCAGCGGCTCGGCGGCGGGCAGCGCCGAGGTCGCGGGAGCGGCGGGCAGCGGCTCGGCGGCAGGCAGCGCCGAGGTGGCCGTCGCGGCAGGGAGCGCGGCGGGCAGCGGCTCGGCGGCGGGTAGCGCGGCAGGCGCTGCCGCGGGCTCGGCGACCGCCGTGCCGGCCAACGACAAGATGCCGCCCGAGGACAAGCCGGCCGAGAAGCCGGCCGAGAAGCCCGTCGTCCCCAGGCCGGTCACGCCGACGCAGACGCAGACCCCGTCGTCGGGCACCACGGGCAAGCTCCCCGCCGACAAGGGCAAGAAGCCGGCCGCATCGCAGGACGACGACCTGCTCGGCAGCTTCAGCGGCGGCTCCAAGGCCAGCAACAAGCCGAGCCCCCCGCCGCCGCCGAACAGCACCCAGGCGTCGTCGGCGTCCACCGGCGGTGGCGGCAGCGGCCAGGGCTACGCGGTGATCACCGCCAACCGCACGGCGCGGATCGCGGTCGACGGTCGGGACACCGGCCTGTCGACGCCGATCGGCGGCCACCAGCTACCGCTCCCGCCAGGCAAGCACCGGGTGACCTACACCGTCGGCGGCGAGAAGTTCACGTTCCCGATCACGATCCACGCCGGCGAGACCGCGTCGCTTCAGAAAGACCTGTAGCGAACGGCGGCCCGCGCGGCCGTCCGGAACCCGGACGGCGCGCTATTCGTGCGTGGCGTTGGCCGCGGGCGCCGGGGCCGGCGCCTCGGGCTCGGGATGGGTCTCGTGCGTCTCGATCTCGGACAGCTTGGACTCGAGCTCGGCGATCCGGTCGGCCAGGGCGCGCACGTCCTTGTTGACGCTGCTCCACGGCGTGATCGCCTGCGAGATGCCGTCGATCGTCTCGCGGATCTTGTTGTCCGCCTGCTTCTGCCACTCGTCGAGCCGGTGCTTCGAGTGGTCGACCCACTCGCGCAGCGACGCGAGGCTGCGCTTCTTGAGCGCGTTCTCGTCGGTCGGCTCGGTGGACGCGGCGTCGTCCGGCGTCGCCGCGTCGGGCTCGGTGCCGTCGTCATCCTGCTTACGCTTGCCGGGCAGGATGCTCTGCACGCGGCGCTGCGCCTCGGCAAACCACTCACCACCGCTCTGGATGATGTTGCGCATCGCGCCAAGCGGCAGGAAGCTGCGCTGCTTCTTTTCTTCTTCGAAGATGATCTGCGCCAGGGTGACCGTGGTCAGGTCTTCCTTGGACTTGTTGTCGACGATCTTGACGTCATCGCCATTGCGAATCATCTCGCTGATCTGGTCGAGCGTCACGTACCGGCTGTGCTCGGTGTCGTACAGCTTGCGATTGGCGTATCGCTTGATGATCCGTGTCTCCGGCATGTGGCTCCTGCCGCCTGGTGATTTGCAAAACCGTATCACGCACCGCGCAATGACACCAACGTGCCACACTGTGCATGTGGGTCCGGTCGACATCATGGCGCGCTTGCGAGCCCTGCGCGACCCGCGAATGCGCGTCCTCGCGCTCGTCGAGGCATTCCGTGAAGACGATCCCGTCGCCTGGGTCCACGCGATCTCGGCGATCATGGCCCGGGCCCACATCCACGACGACGCCGCCGCGATCGAGGCCCTCGAGGCGGTCACGCACGCCGCGGCCGACGCCGGGCTGCCGTATACGACACGCCAACGTCTCTATATTGCTGGGCTAGAGGCGCAGCTGCCCGCGGTCGCTCGCCTGTTCCTCGTCGCGTCGCCGCCGGTCGCCGGCGCCGCGCAGCTCGCCCGATCGCTCGCGCCCGAGCGATCCCTCAAACCGACCGGTCGGCCGCTCACGCTCGGCGAGCGCAAGTCGCTGGCCCGCACCCATAGCCGCGAGCAGATCTTGCTGCTGCTCCGCGATCCGCACCCGGCGGTGGTCGCGATCCTGCTCGACAACCCGCACCTGACCGAGTCCGACGTCGTCCGCATCGCGTCGCTGCGACCGGCCGTCCCGGCGTCGCTGACCCGGCTGGCCGCGCACCCGAAGTGGTCGGTGCAGCACGCGGTCAAGCGCGCGCTGGTGTTGAACCCGTCGACGCCGCTGGCCGATGCGATCCGGATCGCGACGACCCTGCGCGCGCAGGAGCTACGTGAGCTCGCCGGCGATCACAGCCTGCCGGAGCCGCTGCGCACCCACGCAGCGGAGGTCTACGCGTCAGCGATCCGTCGCGCGCGTGCCTGACGGAACCGTTACTCGACCGAGCCGACCTTCTTGCGACGGCGAACGACGACCTCTTCCCACTCGCCTTCATCGGCGGTGGCAGTGGCGCCTTCGTCGAGCAGCTTGCCCGGCTTCGCCGACGCCAGCTCCTTGCGAACCTTCTTGTCGGCCTTGTCGTCGTCGACGTCGTCGGCGGCTTCGCCGCCCTCGACGTTCGAGGCCTTCTTGAAGTTCTTGATGCTGCGGCCGAGCGCGTCGCCGATACCCGGGAGCTTGTTGGCTCCGAACACGACGAGGACGATGAGAAGAATGATGATGAGCTCGCCCATTCCGGGCATGGGACTCTCCTAAGTGGCTGGAGCGCAGACTAGCACTGTTTGTACAGTGAGTCGTGCTCGACCTACACCCGCGCCAAAACCAAGCCTGAAAACTTGGTGAAGCCTCGTCGTGGCGCCTATGTTCCGAGGCATGCGCGATGCCCTCCTGCGAGCAGCCATCAGCTGCAGCCTCGTGCTGTGCGTGGATGTGTATGCGACGGCACATGCCGATCCGCTAGACGCGTCGATCCAT
>DASWOO010000253.1:0-2272 GCA_036404335.1 Kofleriaceae bacterium | reverse complement strand
AGATCTGCCTCAGCACCGACGGCGGCGCGACGTTCGTCCCGCGCGTGCTCGACGTCGACGATCGCGCCGCCGACTTCGTGCCATCGGGCGTGATGTTTCCCTCGCCGCAGGTCGGGCTGACCTGGTTCGCCGAGCCCTCGGCCGGCGCGTACCTGCAGCGCTCGACCGACGGCGGCGCCACCTGGCATGCGGTCGCGCTGCCGGCCGACCTCGCCGGCGCGGCGCTGCAGCTGCCGGTCGGGTTCTTCGCGCCCGACGGCCAGCACGGCTGGCTCGCCGGCTACGACACCAGCGGTCCCGGCCACGCCGTGCTGATCGCGACCGGCGACGCCGGCGCGACCTGGGCCACGGTCGACGGCGTCGCCGAGGCAGTCCAGGCGTTCCACGGCGGCAAGCTGTACGCCGGGTTCGCGCTCGACGCGTCACACGTCTGGCTCGGCGGCGAGCAAGGCCTGGTCATGCACAATTAGCGAGAACTTGGCGGGTGTCAGGGGGTCGCGGTAACCTCGCCGGGCCGTGCGTATTCTTGGCATCGACCCGGGCAGCCGCGTGTGCGGCTACGGCGTGATCGACGAGCGCGCGGGCGAGCTGGTCTACGTCGAGTGCGGCCTGCTGACCGCGCCCGAGCACCGGCCGATGGAGCAGCGGCTCGGCGAGATCGCGCGCGGCCTGCGCGAGGTCATCGGTGAGCTCGCGCCCGACGTCGTCGCGGTCGAGGACGTGTTCAGCTATCAGAACCCGCGGTCGGCGCTCGCGCTGGCCCAGGCGCGCGGCATGGCGCTGGCGGTGATCGGGCTCGCCGGGCTGGCGGTGGCGTCGTACGCGCCGGCGCTGGTCAAGAAGGCGGTGTCGGGCTCGGGCCGGGCCGACAAGTCGCAGGTCGCGCGGATGGTGCAGGCGCTGATCGGGCTGCGCAGCCTGCCGCGGGCCGACGCGACCGACGCGCTCGCGGTGGCGATCACGCATGGCCGGCAGCTCCGGCCGACGGTGGCGCGGCTGGTGCCGGCGGTGGTGCGGCCATGATCGCGCGGCTCGAGGGCAAGCTCGTGCGCGACGTCGGCCGGGTGATCATCGACTGCAACGGCGTCGGCTATGAAGTGACGTGCTCGGCGTACACGCTGGCGGCGCTGCCGGCGGACGGTGAGCGCGTCACCCTGCGGATCTTCACGCAGGTCCGCGAGACCGAGATCTCGCTGTACGGGTTCTTCGAGGCGCAGGAGCGCGCGCTGTTCGATCTGCTGGTCACGGTGAAGAACGTCGGGCCGAGCACGGCGAGCGCGATCCTGTCGGGCGCGAGCCCGCGCGACATCGCGACGCTGATCGCGCGGCAGGACGTGGCCGGGCTCGTGCGGATCAAGGGCATCGGCAAGAAGACCGCGGAGCTTCTGGTCGTCGAGCTGCACGAGAAGTGCGAGCTGGCGCTGCTGAGCTGGAACGCGGACGGTACGCCGCGGCCGGTCGCGGTCCCCGCCGGCGCGCCCCGCAAGCCGGCAGTGCCCGGGCGGCACCCGCTGCTCGCCGAGGTCACGCACGCGCTGGTCAGCATGGGCTGGCGGCCGAACGAGGCCGAGCAGGCGGTGAACGAGCTCGAGGTCGGCGACGGCGCGACGCTCGAGGTCCTGCTGCGCCAGGCGCTGCGCGCGATGCCGCGGTAGGGCTGCTAAGGTAGGCGACGGTGGCACGCAAGAAACACACGGACGGGCCCGCGGCATCGGTGCCAGCGGCCGGCCCCGGTGCCGCGCCAGACGCCGCGCCAGACGCCGCGCCCGAGGCCGGCCGCGAGGTCGCCGCCGCCGAGCGCGCCGGCGAGAAGGCGTGGCAGGCTGCGCTGCGCCCGCGGTCGTTCGACGACTACATCGGCCAGCGCGATCTGATCGACAACCTGAAGATCTCGGTGCGCGCCGCCAAGCAGAACGGCTGGCCGCTCGACCACTTCCTGTTCGCCGGCCCGCCCGGCCTGGGCAAGACCACGCTCGCCCACGTGATCGCCAACGAGCTCGGCGTCAACCTGCACGTGTCGAGCGGCCCGGCGATCGATCACAAGGGCATGCTGGCGTCGCTGTTGACCGGCCTGGGCGAGGGCGACGCGCTGTTCATCGACGAGATCCACCGGCTGGCGCCGGTCGTCGAGGAGAACCTGTACCCGGCGATGGAGGACTTCCGGTTCGATCTGTTCATCGGCGAGGGCCCGCACGCCAAGGCGGTGACGATGCAGCTGCCGCGGTTCACCCTGCTCGGGGCGACGACGCGGATGGGCCTGTTGTCGGCGCCG
>DASWOO010000252.1:0-5359 GCA_036404335.1 Kofleriaceae bacterium | reverse complement strand
CCGCTGGCCGGCCATGACCGGCGCGAGGTGCGCGTTGGTCAGCGTGCACATCACGACGCGCGCGCCGGTCACGATCCGCGCCTCGAGGTCGCGATCGGCGGCGGCGTGCTGCGCGATCCGCGCGCGGGCCAGCGTCCGGATCCGCTCGAGCCGGGTGATGCGGTGCTCGATCGCGTGGCGCTGTTCGGCGGGCTGGGCGCGGGCGATCAGATCGGCGAGCCCGGGCGAGAACACGCGGACCAGCGCGGCCGGGCGCAGCCGCGGCGCGGCGCTGGCGAACAGCGACTGCTGCGCGACCCCGGCGATCGCCAGCTCGGCGACCAGCGCCTGGGCGTAGCGGATCTGCTGGGCGACCTCGGCGATCCGCGCGCGCAGCTGCTCGACCGACGCGCGATGCGCGCCGTGCTGGCGATCGACGATGTCGCCGAGCTCGGCGCCGAAGGTCTCGGCGGTCGAGCGGCCGAGCCGGATCAGCGTGCCGGCCGCGATCGCCGGCGCGAGCCACGGCCGGGTCGCGAGCTTGGCGAGCAGCTGATCGATCGCCGCGTTGGTGGTCGACACCAGCAGGATCCGCTGGTCCTGGGCGAGCAACTCCTCGACGACGTGGGTCAAGGTCACCGTCTTGCCGGTGCCCGGCGGGCCCCACAGGAACGCGAGGTTACTGTCGCTGCACAGCTGGACCGCGGCGCGCTGGCTCGGGTCGAGCCCGGCGTGATCGACGCGCAGCGTCGTGTCGGTCCGCGCGTGCGGCTGCTTGCCGAACAGCCGCAGCGCGACGTCGACCGCGTGGCGATCGACCTCGAGCTCGTCGAGCGCCTGGATCAGCCGGTCGTACAAGAACCACGGCGCGACGATCAGCGCGAGCGGCGGCGCGGTCAGGTCGATCGGCTGGGTCGCGACCAGCGTGAGCTGCGTGGCCTCGCACCGCTCCACGGTCACGCGCTGCTCGCCGCGCGGCGCGCGCAGCGAGCACACCGTGCCGGCCGCGAGCTGGGTCGCCGCCGCGAGCTCGAACCGGTAGCGCAGGGTGCCGAGATCGTCGCCGCCGAGCAGCGGGAGCTCGAACGCCTCGGCCGAGGCGCGCATCGCCGCGAGCTCGCCGTCGATCCCGCGCTTGAACGCGGCGACGAAGCGCGCGAGCAGATCCTTCATCGGCTCAGCCTTGGTGCGGCTCGACCCGGACCTCGACGGACAGCGTCTCGCCGCCACCGCCGACGAAGATCGTGCCGCTGGTCGGCGTGGCGTCGAGGTAGTTGCGGCCGACCGCGGTGCGGACATGGTCGGTCTGGGTCAGGATGCCGTTGGTCGGGTCGAAGCCCTTCCAGCCGACCTGCGGCAGGTAGACCTGCAGCCAGGCGTGCGAGGCCTCGCCCTGGCGCTGGTGCGGCAAGAGCTCGGCCGACTTGGGGCCGGTGTAGATGTAGCCGCAGACGTAGCGCGCCGGCACGCCGAGCAGGCGAGCGAGGCAGATGAACAGGTTGGTGAAGTCCTGGCAGACGCCGCGGCGATTGACATAGATATCGAACGCCGAGGTCAGGAGGTTCGTCGTGCCCTGCTGATAGGCAAACTCGCGATAGATCGTCGTGTTGATATCGACCAGCGTGGCCAGCAGGTCGTAGTAGTTGCGCTTGACGAAGCTCATCGCGTACTCGGCGAGCTCGCCCAGCTCGGTCTCCGGCAGCTCCTGCGGCAGGAGGAACGGATCGAGCACCTGGCGCTGCCACGGCATCCAGACCAGCGGGATCGTCGAGCTGACCCGCAGCGGGCCGAAGCCGAGCGGGTCGGTGTCGAGCACCTCGACGACGCTCTTGGACTCGATCACCAGCTCGGAGAACGGCGACTCGACCGTCACCCGCCGGACCCGGTTGCCGAACACGTCCTCGTAGTCGCGCGCCTGGTGCGGCGCCGAGAACGTCAGCTCGTGGCTGCGCACCGTCTGCATCCGGTCGTGGACCGGCGTCAGCCGCAGGTGGTGCATCGAGCGCTCGACCGGCTTGGCGTACTTGTAGACCGTGCGATGGATGACGTCGAACCGCTTGGCTTCGGTCTTCGCCGGCCGCCAGCTCGGCGGCGGTGAGGCCCGGACCACGCCGTCGGTCGCGGCGCGCTCGCGGATCACCGCGCCCTCGCGGATGACCATGACCTGGCCGGGCGCGAGCTGGCGCCACTGGATCGCCTTGCTGGCGTTGCCGGCGCCGGCCACCAGCTGCTCGGTGCACACGAACGCGCCCTTGCGGCTCTTGGCGCCGCGCCGGGTCAGGTCGATCGTCAGGTCGTCGTCGCCGAACTCGATCTTCTCGTACGGCGGCGCGAGCACGCCGAGCCACAGCGGCACGCCGCGGCGATCGGCGTGGACCAGCAGATCGCGGCCGTCGGTCAGGCACACCGACAGCTCGCCGCCCTGGTTGATCTCGTCGAGCCAGCCGTACAGGACCTCGAGATCGACCTCGGCGAGGTTGCGCCAGCCGCGCTCGACGAACCGGTTGAGCAGCAGGCAGAAGATCAGCTCGGTGTCGGTCGAGCCCACCGGCTCGAACGGGCCGGGCGTGTCCGACGGCTTGCGATCGAGGCTGCCGGCGTGGGCGAGCACCCAGTCGCGGCGGCCCCAGGTCCGGCCGAACGGCTGGGTGTTGGCGTCGGACAGCGCGCCCCAGGTCGCGTGGCGGATGTGCAGCACGAACAGGTTCGACGCCACCTGCTCCCACGCCAGCGCGAGCTGGCTGCGGATCGACGTGGTCGGCGGTGCCGGCTCCTTGAGGATCGCCGCCGAGGGCTCGCCCTTGGGGTAATACCCGAGGCCCCAGCCGTCGGGCAGCGTGCGCCCGGGCTCGAGGCAGCGCAGCGTGAACGACGGCGCGAGCTCGCCCTCGAACGACATCGCGAGCAGGTTTGGCACGTCGCGACTGTAGCCGAGTTTCTTTGGCGGCGCGGCGGCGTACTCTTGGCGCATGGCGTTACGAGTCGGCATCCTTGGCGCGGCGAAGATCGCCGGGTCGTTCATGGTCGGGGCGAAGGCCTCCGGCCGCATCGAGACCGTCGCGGTGGCGAGCCGGGATCGCGCGCGCGGCGAGGCGTTCGCGGCGGACCACGGCATCGCCCGGGTCTGCGGCTACGACGAGCTGCTCGCCGACCCGGCGATCGACGCGATCTACAACCCGCTGCCCAACAACATGCACGCGGCGTGGTCGATCGCGGCGGCGCGCGCCGGCAAGCACGTGCTGTGCGAGAAGCCGCTCGCGTTCGGCGAGGCCGAGGCCGCCGAGATGTTCGCCGCGGCCGAGGCCGCCGGCGTGGTGCTGGTCGAGGCCTTCCCGTACTGGTTCCAGCCGCAGACGCTCGCGCTCGAGCGGCTGATCCACGGCGGGGCGATCGGCGAGGTGCGGCTGATGCTCGCGACCTTCGGGTTCACGATGACCGCGGCGAGCCACGCCGGCAACATCCGGCTCGACCCGGCGCGCGGCGGCGGCGCGCTGCTCGACGCCGGCTGCTACCCGGTGAGCTGGGCGCGCCAGGTGTTCGGCGCGCGGCCGACCCGGGTCAGCGCGGTGGCGCAGTGGACCGGCGGCGTCGACCAGACCCTGGCGGCGACGCTCGAGTTCCCGGGCGGCGGCCTCGCCCAGATCAGCTGCAGCTTCGCGACCGCGCTGCACCGCCAGTCGATCATCATGGGCAGCGCGGGGGTGATCGAGACTGACTATCACAATCACACGGATCGCGAGCCGGCGCCGGCCTATCGCATCCGCCGCGGGATCGACGCCGGCGCGGCGTTCGAGACCGTAGCGGTGCCGCGCGAGAACGGCTTCAAGGTCGAGATCGACGCGTTCGCCGAGCTGGTCGAGCGCCGCGAGGCGCCGGAGGCCCGCGCCCAGCTGGCCGCGCGGCGCGCGGCCAGCCTCGATGTCGCCTGGACGCTGCAGGCGATCCTCGACGCCGCGCGGCCATCCTAAGAAAACCTGCAAAGTCGAGCCCGCCGGGCCCACCTGTGAGTGGCGAATACTGCTCATGGTGAGAGAACGGTACGCAACGGCGGTGGGTAGCTTGATATGCTGGACGGAGATGGTTGCGTTCTGTGTGGCGTGCCGCGCGTTGATGCCCGAGCATCGCGCGGTCGGGGAAGCGCTCGACGTCGCGCTCGATGAGGCGCTGGCGACCGCGGTCGCGGCGTGGCCGGCGCTGGCGATCGCCGAGACCCGGTTCGCCGAGCGGCTCGCGCCGCTGCTCGCCGGCGCGGCCGATCCGGTGAAGGCGTGCGGCCAGCTGTTCGTCGCCGATCTGTACCTGACCGTGGGCTGCGCCGAGGGCCTGCCCGGCGCGCTGGCGGCGATCGATCGCGACCTGCGCGAGCTGCGCGGCGCGCTGTCGCGCATGGGCCTGACCGCGAGCGCGATCGACGAGACCTTGCAGGTCATGCGCGAGGAGCTGCTGGTGCCGCGGCCCGGCGCGCCGCCGCGGATGGCGAACTACGGCGGCCAGGTCCCGCTGCGCGGCTGGCTGCGCTCGGTCGCGGCCTGGACCGGCCTGCGCGGCCACCGCCAGCCCCAGCGCCACGAGACCCTCGACGGCGAGGTCCACGCGACCGCGGGCGAGGACCTCGAGCTCGAGTTCCTCAAGCGCAAGTACGGCGAGGCGTTTCGCGCGGCGTTCCGCGCCGCGGTCGAGGAGCTGCCGGCCGATGATCGCGTGCTGCTCAAGCAGCGGTTACGCCACCAGCTGACCGTCGAGGAGCTGGGCGCGATGCACGGCGTGCACGCCGGCACGATCTCGCGCTGGGTCGCGGCGGCGCGCGATCGGCTGGTCGCGGGCACGCGCAAGGCTATGATGCGCGCGCTGGGCATCGAGCGCGCCGACGTGTCGAGCATCCTGCGGCTGATCCAGAGCGAGATGGAGATCAGCCTGTCGATGCTGGGCGACGGCGAGGCGACGTGACGGGCGGCGTGACGGGCGGCGCGACCGAGTGCCTCGACGATAACGAGGTGACCGCGTTCGTCGCGCGGCGGATGTCGGACGCCGAGCGCGCGCGGGTGACGGCGCACATCGACGCGTGCGAGCTGTGCATGATGCTGACCGTGGCGGCGGCGGTCGACGACGGGCCGCAGATCGCGACGGGGTCCGATGCGTTGGATCGGGCGATGGACGTCACCTTGCCGAGCGGCGCGACCTCGACCCGGCTGCCGCGCGGCGAGCGGATCGCCGGGCGCTACACGCTGGCCTCGATGATCGGCGAGGGCGGGATGGGCGTGCTCTATGTCGCCGACGATCCCCCGCTCGAGCTCAAGGTCGCGCTCAAGACCGTGCGGGCCGCGCGGTTCGGCGGCGAGGCGCGGACCCGGCTGTCGCCCGAGGCGCGGGCGATGGCGCA
>DASWOO010000251.1:0-6337 GCA_036404335.1 Kofleriaceae bacterium | reverse complement strand
CTGCCGTGCCATGATGGCCCGACGTGAACATTCTGTACGTCACGTCCGAAGTTGCCCGCTACGCGAAGACCGGCGGGCTCGCCGACGTCTCGGCCGCGCTGCCCCAGTACCTGATGCGCGCCGGTCACGACGTGCGGATGTTCCTGCCGTACTACAGCCGGATCGATGACAAGGGCGCACAGCTCGAGGTCGTGCTGCGCGACATCGAGATCCGGCTCGGCCGGCATCGCTACACCGTGGCGATCGTCCGCGCCGAGCGGCCGGGTGACGCGCCGGTGTACCTCGTGCATTGCCCGGCGCTCTACCAGCGCACGGCGATCTACACCAACGACGGCGACGAGCACCTGCGGTTCCTCGTGCTGGTCCGCGCCGCGTTCGAGGCGTGCCAGCGGATGCGGTTCGCGCCCGACGTGCTGCACGCCAACGACTGGCAGGCCGCGCTCGCGCCGCTGACCCTGCGCGTGCGCTACGCGTGGGACCAGCTGTTCGCGAACACCAAGACCCTACTCGCGGTCCACAACCTGAATTACCAGGGCACGTTCGCCGCGAGCACGCTCGACGACACGGGCCTGGCCGACTCGTCTCATCTGTTTCACCAGGACCAGCTGCGCGAGGGCCGGATCAACTACCTGCTGCACGGCATCCTGTACGCCGACGGCGTGGTCACGGTCAGCCCGACCTATGCCCACGAGATCCAGACCCCCGAGCACGGCGCCGGGCTCGACTCGGTCCTGCGCCAGCGCAGCTCGACCGTGGTCGGCATCCTGAACGGCGTCGATTACAACGAGTGGAGCCCCGAGCGCGACGCGCTGATCCCGGCGAAGTTCGACGCCCACAACCTGTCGGGCAAGGCCGCGAACAAGATGTCGCTGGTCACCCGGATGGGCCTGCCCCATGTCCACGACGTGCCGGTGATCGGCATCGTGTCGCGGCTCGCGGGCCAGAAGGGCTTCGTGCTGGTCGGCGAGGTCATGCCGCAGCTGCTGCGCCGCCACGGGTTCCAGCTGGTCGTGCTCGGCAGCGGCGAGCCGCGGTTCGAGCAGCTGTTCGAGGAGCTCGCGCGGACGTTCCCGCGCCAGGTCGGGTTCTACCGGGGGTTCTCCAACGAGCTGGCCCACCTGATCGAGGCCGGCGCCGACATGTTCCTGATGCCGTCGCGCTACGAGCCGTGCGGCCTCAACCAGATGTACAGCCTGCGCTACGGCACCGTGCCGATCGTCCACAAGACGGGCGGGCTCGCCGACACGGTCCAGCAGTGGGATCCGCGCCACCGCCGCGGCACCGGCGTGGCGTTCGAGCACTTCACCGGCGAGGGCCTCGCCTGGGCGATCGAGACCGCGCTCGCGGCGTACCGCGACCCGGCCGGCTGGCGCGCGCTGCAGGCCAACGGCATGGCGCAAAACTTCTCGTGGGACGTGCAGGGCAAGCTCTACGAGGAGCTGTATCGTCGGCTCCACCAGCTCCGTTCATAGCCAGAGGTCAACATGCATATCGTATTCGTCGAGCCACGTTTTCCCGGCAACCAGAAGTTGTTCGTCCGTGCGCTCGCCGAGATCGGCGCGACCGTCACGGCGATCGGCGAGGGCAGCAAGGCGTCGCTCGACGACGATCTCAAGCGCTGGCTGACGCACTACCAGGAGGTCACCAACGTGACCGACGAGGCGCAGGTGCTCGAGGCCGTGCGCTTCATCCAGTCGAAGAAGCCGATCGACCGGCTCGAGGCCGTGATCGAGGCCCACATCATGCCGGTCGCCAAGGTCCGCGAGGCCGCCGGGATCCCGGGCACGTCGGTCCGCACCGCGTGGTTGTGCCGCGACAAGCCGGCGATGAAGGAAGTGCTGCGCGCCGGTGGCATCCCGTGCGCGGCGTCGACCGCGGCGTCGACCGCGGCCGAGGTCAACGCGTTCGCCGAGCAGGTCGGGTTCCCGCTGATCCTCAAGCCGCGCGCGGGCGCCGGCGCGTCGGGCGCGACCCGTGTCGACTCGGCCGCCGAGCTCGAGCGCGCGCTCGCGACGTTCGGCAACACGACCAGCATCGCCGTCGAGGAGTACATCGAGGGCCACGAGGGCTTCTACGACACGATCGCGATCGACGGCACGGTCGTCCACGACTTCGTCACCCACTACTACCCCAACGTGCTCGAGGCGATGCGCACGCGGTGGATCTCGCCGCAGTTCATCGCGACCAACCGGATCGAGGCCGCGCCGGCCTACGCCCAGGTCCGCGAGCTCGGCGCCAAGGTCGTCAAGCTGCTCGGCATCGAGACCTCGGCGACCCACATGGAGTGGTTCTTCGGCGCCAAGGGACTCAAGTTTAGCGAGATCGGCTGCCGGCCGCCCGGCGTGCGCGCGTGGGATCTGTACAACGTCGCCAACGACATGGACCTGTATCGCGAGTGGGCGATGGCGGTGTGCACCGGCCGGCCGTCGCAGACCGCGTCGCGCCGGCTGTCGGCGGGCATCATCGCGATCCGGCCGAGCCAGGACGGCCACATCGCCGGCTACGAAGGCCTCGAGCGCATCGGTAACCAGTTCGGCAGCAACCTGATCGATCTTCACCTGCCGCCGATCGGCTCGCCGACCCAGCCGGTCGAGGCTGGCTACATGGCCAACGCGTGGCTGCGGTTCAAGCACGAGAGCTACGACGATCTCCGCCGGCTACTCGACATTGTCGGCCAGACCGTTAAAGTATTCGCCCGGTAGCTCGTGATCGTCCTCTGCGGGGCCCAACATGCCCAACCGTCGCTGCCGCGCGTGCTGCGCGAGCTGGGCGTGTCCGGCCCGGTCGCGCTGATCACCGCGGGCTGGCAGGAGCGCGAGGGCGAGGCCGGCCTCGTGGCTGACCCTGGGATGCCGACGGTCGAGCTCGGGCTGCACGGGCGCGGCGACCAGGTGTTCGCGGCGGACCCGGAGCTAGCCGAGGCCTACAAGGCGCGCCAGCTGCGGCTCAAGCTGATGCAGGACTTCTATCGCATCCGGCTCGAGCACGCCGCGCAGGCCGCGCGGGCGGTGCAGGTGCGCAGCGTCGATCCCGAGCTGCTCGTCGAGGAGCACACCGCGTCGCTCGACGTGATCCGCCACCTCGATCGCGATCACCTGGCGCGCTGCCAGGCGGTGCACGCCGGGTTCGAGGCCGCGATCCACCCGCGCGAGCGCCGGGTGATGCGCCGCCACCTGATGGAGCTGCGCGCGCTGATCGCGCCGACCCAGGCGATCGTGATCGCCGGCGGCCACGTCGCGGTGCTGCTCAACCGGCTGCGGCTGTTCGAGATCGTGGAGCTCGCCGGGCCGCGGCCGATCATCGCGTGGTCGGCGGGCGCGATGGCGCTGACCGAGCGGGTCGTGCTGTTCCACGACGACCCGCCGCACGGCCAGGCGATCTCGGAGATCCTCGACACCGGCCTGGGCCTGGCGCGCGCGCTGGTCGTCTTGCCCGAGCCGCGGCTACGGCTCGACCTGGCGAACAGGCCGCGGGTCGGCGAGCTGGCCGCGCGCTACGCCCCGGCGACCTGCATCGCGGTCGATCACGGCGCGCAGATCTGGATCGACGGCGGCCGGCCGGTGCGCGCGGTCGACGCCCAGCGGCTCGATCCCGGCGGCAGCGTCGAGGCGGGGTGGGCGCCGTGAGCCGGGCGTCCGGAGGCGGCAGCGGCATCGGCAGCGGCAGCAAGGCGATCGACGCGCTGATCGCCGGGCCGCACACCCGCGAGGCGGTCGACGGGTTCCTCGCCGGCAGGAGCTTCCCGCTGGTCGAGGGCAGCTCGATCACCTTCGTGTATCGCGGCGGCGCCGACGCCGTGCACCTCAAGCACTGGGTGTTCGGCCTGCCGTCGTCGCAGCCGCTGCGCCGGGTGCCCGGCACCGACCTGTGGTACCTGACGCTCGAGCTGCCGGCCGGCTCGCGCGTCGAGTACAAGCTCGAGGTCGTGCGCGGCGGGCGCGGCGAGTGGATGCAGGATCCGCTCAACCCCAACCGGGCGCGCGATCCGTTCGGCGCCAACTCGGTCGCGCACGGCACCGGCTACACCGTGCCCGAGTGGATCCGGCCCGACCCCGAGGCGCCGCCCGGCACGATCGACGAGATCCGGTTCGACAGCCAGGTGTTCGGCCGGCGCGGCGTCGCGCTGTACCTGCCGGCGCGCTATCGCAAGACCCGGCGCTACCCGCTGCTGATCGTCCACGACGGCCACGACTACCTGCACTACGCCAGCCTCGGCACGATCCTCGACAACCTGATCCACCGCCGCGAGATCCCCGATCTGATCGTCGCGCTGACCAGCTCGCCCAACCGGCTCGGCGAGTACGCCAACGACGAGCGCCACGCCCGGTTCCTCAGCGACGAGCTCGTGCCCAACCTCGAGCGCACCTTGCCGATCGACGCCCGGCCGCAGAGCCGCTGCCTGATGGGCGCGAGCTTCGGCGCGGTCGCGTCGCTGTCGACCGCGCTGTACCGCCCCGGGTTCTACGGCCGGCTGCTGCTGCAGTCGGGCTCGTTCGCGTTCACCGACATCGGCGATCACAACGCGCGCGGCCCGCTGTTCGATCCGATCGTCGCGATGATGAACCACTACCGCGCCGATCCGACCGCGATGTCGGAGCGGATCTTCATGAGCTGCGGCATGTACGAGTCGCTGATCTACGAGAACCGGTCGCTGGCGCCGACGTTCGCCGCCACCGGCATGGAGGTCCGCTACATCGAGGCCCGCGACGGCCACAACTGGGAGAACTGGCGCGACCGGCTGCGCGAGGGCCTGTCGTGGCTGTTCCCGGGGCCGCTGCTGCTGGTCTACGAGTAGCCGACGGATCGCTCAGTCGCAGCTCGGCTCGGTCGGCTCGAGCCGGGTCTCGACCAGGCGATACGGCGCGTGGCAGCGCACGAACGCGGTGACGACCGCGGCCGGCCGGGTCTCGCGGTCGACGCGCCACACCACGGCCGTGCGATCCGCGCTGGCCGAGAGCAGGCGGCTGCCGTCGGCGGAGAACTGGACCGACAGCACGATGTCGCCGTGCGTCAGCTCGAGCAGCAGCGCGCCGGTGTGCGCGTCGCGGAGCTGGACCGAGCTGGTGGACGTCGTCGCCAGCAGGTCGTCGTCGGGGCTGAGCTCGGCGGCCCGCGGCAGGCCATCGTGCTCGACGGTGCCGAGCGGCGCCAGCGTCGACGTCGGCGTGGTGGCCCTCCAGGTGCGCGAGGCGCTCGCCGCCGACCGAGCGCACGTCGATGCTGTGGTCCGGGTTGGCCACGGCGAGCTTCGTGCTGTCCGCGCTGAACCCGGCGGTGCCGGCGTTCGCGCTCGGGAACCGCCGCACCGTGTGGCCGGCGGTGTCGTACAGCTCGAGCGTGGTGCGGTCCGCGCCCGGATCGTCCGGCGGGACATACGACGCGATCCACGCGCCATCGCAGCTGATCGTCGTGCGCCGGCCGTCCGGCCGCGGGATGTGCGCGAGCTCGGCCCCGGTCGCGGCGCTCCACAGCTGGACCGCGTCCTCGGTGGCGGTCGCGAGCCGCGCGCCCGCGACGAACCACGCGTTCATGACATGGCCGGTCGCCGACACGCCGAGCTCGGCGTCGGGATCGGCGGTCGCGAACACCCGCGCGTCCCGGTTGGTCGCGGCGACCAGCAGGCCGCCCGAGGCGTCGAACTGAGGCGGCCCGAGCACGAACACGTCGCGTGCCCCGAACAAGGTCGCGCGCAGCCGGTGATCGGCCAGCCGCCAGACCTTGACCGACTGATCGGCGCTGGTCGTCGCCAGCAGCTGGTCGTCGCGGCTGAACGCGAGGCCGCGCACGTTGCCGCGATGGGCAGGCAGGGCGCTGCCGCGCTGCCGGCCGTGCTGCGTGTACAGCTGGACGCCGCCGTGCGGATCGCCGAGCGCGAGCTGCGCTTCATCGGACGAGAACGCGACCACGGTGACATGGTCGGGGGTCGCCAGATCCAGGAGCCGCGCGCCGGCGCCGTCCCACAGCTCGACGTTCGTATCGCCGATCGTCGCGATCGTGCCGCGCGGCCCGACGCTGAACGCGAGCACCATGTCGCGGGCCGGCAGCCGGGTCTCGCCGGCGGCGGTCACCAGCCGCGCCGAGCCATCGAACGTGACCGTGACCACCGCGTCGCCGCTCCACCCGACCTGGCCGGCGGGCACGTCGAGCGTGGCGGTCCACAGCCGCTCGCCGGTCGCCACGCGCCAGGTCGACAGCGTCGGGTTGGGCCGGATCAGCTCCTTGATCGCGACGTCGCGGCCCAGGCCGTGGTCGTGGGCGCGCGACACCCGGCCGAGCCCGCCGCGGCCGTGCTCGGCGATCAGCTC
This sequence comes from Kofleriaceae bacterium, assembly GCA_036404335.1. Classification (GTDB taxonomy): domain Bacteria; phylum Myxococcota_A; class Polyangia; order Haliangiales; family Haliangiaceae; genus JABFXX01. Next base: position 32 of record DASWOO010000251.1, on the reverse strand, counting down.
GTAGCGGTCCGGGTTGCACAGCAGCAACCGCC
>DASWOO010000250.1:0-5025 GCA_036404335.1 Kofleriaceae bacterium | reverse complement strand
GAGCGCGGCGTCGCGGTTGCCCTGCGCGATCAGCTCGTTGGCCCGGGCGAGCAGCTCGCCGGCGGGATCGGCCGGGGGCAACGGCGCGGCGACGGGCGCGACCACCGGGGCCGGCGGCGCCGGCGCGGGCGGGCCGCCGCGGCCGGCGACCAGCGCGAGGACGACGATCAGGCCGATCCCACCGGCGGCCGCGGGCACGGCGAGCCTGCGGTGCTGCCATAGCCAGCGGCCGAGCGGCGGCCGGCCGGATGCGGGGGCGGGTGCCGGCGCGGGTGCGGGGGCCGGCGCGGATGCGGGGGCCGGCGCGGATGCGGGGGCCGGCGCGGGCGCGGGTGCCAGCGCGGGCGCGGGAGCCGGCGCGGCGACCACGACGTCGTCGGGCGGGTGGCGGTCGAGCGAGGCGATCGGCGGCCGCACGGTCTCGACGCGCAGCGAGCCTGGCTTGGGCGTGACGACGATGCCCAGGAACGTGCCCGGCGGCGACTGCGGCTCGGCCCAGTCCTCGGCGAAGCCGGCGAGCCCGGTCGGGGCGCGCCGCGCCACCGGCACGCCGGCCACCGGCGTCGCCGTTCCGCCTCGCCGCGGCATCACCGCGTCCAGCGCCTCGGCGAACGCCTGCGCGGTGGCGTAGCGATCGTCGGGGTCCTTGGCCAGCGCCTTGGCCGCCACCGCCTCGAACGCGCCGAGCTCGACGCCCGGCCGCTTGTCGGCCAGCCGCGGCACCGCCATCGACAGGTGCATCCGGCAGATCTCGATCGGGTCGTCGGCCTCCGAGTGGAACGGCTTGTGGCCGGTCAGCAGCTCGAACAGCAGGATGCCGCACGCGTACAGGTCGACGCGGTGATCGAGCACGACGCCGCGGATCTGCTCGGGCGCCATGTACGCCGGCGTGCCGACGACGATCCCGGTCGTCAGGTTCTGGCCGGTGTCGTGCAGCCTGGCGAGGCCGAAGTCGAGGATCTTGACGTGATCGCCGAGCCCGGCCTTGTGCGACAGCACGATGTTCGCCGGCTTGATATCGCGGTGGATGATCCCGAGCTCGTGCGCGTGGGCGAGCCCCGACAGCACCTGGCGCACGATCTCGACCGCGCGCGCCACGGGCTGCGGGCCCTCGCCGACCAGGTCCTTGAGGTTCTTGCCGCTGACGAAGTCCATGACGACGTACGGCCGGTCGTCGTAGGTCCCGACGTCGAGCACCGAGGCGCAGTGCGGGTGCTCGAGCTTGGCCATCGCCATCGCCTCGATCTCGAACCGCTTGCGCGCCGACAGCTCGCCGGGCAGCACGTCGTGCAGGACCTTGATCGCGACGATGCGGCCGAGCTTGACCCGCTCGGCGCGATAGACGACGCCCATCGCGCCCTCGGCGATCGGCTCGATGACCCGGTACCGGCCATCGAGGATGGCGCCGGTGAGCTCACCGCGTTCCACGCGCCCACGATACATCAAGTGGCGTCGCCATCGGCTTTGGGTGATATGCAGGCGGGTGTGAGAGCTGTAGCCCGAGCTGCGCGCGCCGCGGCGCTGCTGACGATCGTCGCCCTGGCCGGGTGCAAGCCGGACCCGTCGCCCGCGCCGGCGCCCGCGCCCGCGCCAACCCCTGCCCCCGCGGCCCGGCTGATCTCGCTCACCCCATCGGCCACCGAGGTCGTCGCCGCGCTCGGCGCCGCCGCGCTCCTGGTCGGCGTCGACGACTACTCGACCTACCCCGCCGAGGTCACCCGGCTCCCCAAGGTCGGCAGCTTCCTGGCGCCCAACCTCGAGACCATCGTGGGGCTGAAGCCCACCCTGGTCATCGTCGACGACATCCACGGCCAGACCGCCGCCGCGCTCGGCGACGCCGGGATCGCCACCGTCGCCTGCGCCATGCACGACCTGCCCGACGTCAAGCTGGCGCTCCGCACCGTCGGCGCGCGGATCGGCAAGGCGGCCGAGGCCGACCAGCTCGCCGCCGGGATCGACGCCGCGCTCGATCGCGCTGCCGCGCACCGCCCGGCCCATCGCCCGCGCGTCCTCGCCGTGATCGACCGCGAGTCCGGGGGCCTGGGCAACCTGATCTCGGTCGGCCCCGGCAGCTGGATCGACGAGCTGCTCGCCGTGGTCGGCGGCGACAACGTCCTGGCCGCCGCCCCGGTCCGCTATCCCAAGATCTCCGCCGAGGAGGTCCTGCGCGCCCGGCCCGACGTCATCCTCGACCTGTCCTACCCCGCGCGCCAGAGCCTCGACGCGTGGAGCGCCGTGCGCGTCCCCGCGGTCGCCGGTCACCGGGTCCACACGCTGCAGGAGCCCTACCTGCTCGCGCCGTCGCCGCGGGTCGCCGCCGCGCTCGACGCCCTGGCCCGCGCTATCGAGTAGCCTCGTCGCGGATCTGCGCGTGCTCGAGCAACAGCCGGGTGACGCTGCCCTCGAGCTCGGGGGCGCCGGCGCCGGCCACGCCCGCCGACAGCTCGAAGAACCCGGTCTGCCAGTCGAGCAGGCTCAGCATCACCGCGCGGGTGTCGTCGTCGACCTCGGTCGACCGCGCGCGCATGATCTTGCCGTCGTGGAAGTCGATCCACGCCACGACCTGGTCGCGGGTCAGCGACAGCTGCCCCGACTTGCGCTCCTGCTCGAAGATCGTCAGCAGCGACGGCAGGCTCAGCTCGCCCAGCGTGCCGCGCAGCACGACGCGCTCGATCTCGCGCTGCGCCGCCCGGGCCCAGCGCCGGGCGCGCAGGATCACCTCGAGCACGGTGAACGGCTTGGGGATGAAGTCCGCCGCGCCGAGCTGGAACGCCTGCAGCCGGACCAGATCGGTCGCGTCCGCCGACATCATCATGACCGGGACGCTCGCCAGATCGGTGTGGCGGCCCATCTCCTGCAGCACGTGCAGGCCGTCGACCACCGGCATGTCGCGCTCGATCAGGACGACGTCGGGCGTGCGCGACAGGCACGCGCCGATCGCCTCCATGCCGTTGGTCGCGGTCGCGACCGAGAACCCGGCGGTGCCGAGCGCGGTCGAGAGCCGCTCGAGGATCCGGGTCTCGGCGTCGGCGACGACGATCCGGATGTCCGCCGCCGGGTGGTGCTCGGCGTGGCGCTCGAGCAGCCGCGAGATCGCCTCGGAGAACTGGTGCTCGGCCGGCCGCACCGGCTCCTTGAACGCGACGCCGACGCCGGGGAACCGGCCCAGGGTGCGGGCCTCCAACTCGGTCAGGGAGTGCGTGACCTGGCCGGTGGTGATCAGGCTCTGGCCGTTGGGCGAGATCACGACCTGGACCACGGTGCCGACCGGCAGCGGCGGGCTGAGCCGCACGAACATGCCGAACGGCGTCAGATCCTGCGACACCGCGCGCACGCGCTTGCCACCCGAGATCAGCTCGACGGGCAGGTTCATCGCCACGCGGTTGTAGCGGCGTCGCACGCCGGATGGGTAGCGCGTTTCCTTCGCGGCTGCCAGACGGCCGACTACAATCGCGGCGATGGCCTGGCTCGAGCTCACCGAGGTCGGCGTCGCGCTCGGCGCGCCCGCGCGCGAGGTCGTGCGTGGCATCACCGCCCGGGCCGGCGAGGGCGAGCTGATCGCGATCGTCGGGCCCAACGGCGCCGGCAAGACCAGCCTGCTGCGCGCGATCGCGGGGCTCATCGCCCCGAGCCGCGGGACGATCCGGGTCGCCGGCGTGGATCCCGCGACCGCGCCGCGCCGCGCGCTGGCTCGCACGCTCGCGTACCTGCCGCAGCACTACGAGCTGGCGTTCCCGTTCGCCGTCGAGGAGGTCGTGCTGCTCGGCCGCTACGCCCAGCAGCGCGGCCTGGGCCTGGCCGATCCCGCCGACCTCGCGGCCGCGCGCGACGCGATGGCCGCGTGCGACGTGGCCCACCTGGCGGCGCGCCGGTTCGACGAGCTGTCCGGCGGCGAGGCCCGCCGGGTGATCCTCGCCCAGGCGCTGTGCCAGGGCGCGCGCTGCCTGCTGCTCGACGAGCCGACCGCCGGGCTCGATCCGGCGCATGCCCGGGCGATGTTCGCGCTGGTCCGGCAGCGCTGCGACGCCGGCGCCGCGGCGATCGCGGTCACCCACGATCTGGACCTGGCGCTCCGCTACGCCAGCGAGCTGTGGCTCGTCGCCGGCGGCACGCTCGCCGCGCGCGGCGACCCGGCCGACGTGCTGGCCAGCGAGGCGACCCGCGCCGCGTTCGACCTCGAGATCCACGTCGGCCAGCTGCCGTCGGGCGGCCGGTTCGCGGTGCCGGCGTGAGCGGGTTCATCTCGGGGAGCGCGAGGCGGCTGACCGCCCAGCGCTGGCTCGGCGCCCTGGCGGCTTGCGCCGGCCTCGCGATCGCGACCGTCCTGCTCGCGCCGCTGATCGGCATCGTCGTCGAGCGCGGCGCCTGGCACCTCGACGTGCTCGACCCGCGCGCGCTCGCCGCCGACAGCCCCGACCACGCGATCCTGTGGGTCCGGCTGCCGCGCGCGCTGGCGTCGCTGATCGTCGGCGCAGCGCTGGCCGGCGCCGGCTGCGCGCTGCAGGCGCTGCTGCGCAACCCCCTGGCCGAGCCGTTCACCCTCGGGATCTCGTCGGGCGCGTCGCTCGCGGCGGTGATCGCGATCCGGTTCGGCCTCGACGGCGTGTTCGGCTTCGCCGGGGTCGGCGGCGCGGCGCTGCTCGGCGCGGCGGCCACGCTGGTCGCGGTGTGGCGGCTCGCCCGGGTCGGCAAGCACCTGCCGCCGGCGACCCTGGTGCTCGCCGGGGTCACGATGTCGATGTTCTGCTCGTCGGCGTCGGTCGTGATCCAGTCGACCAGCGACTTCACCGAGGTCAACCACATGGTGCAGTGGATGCTCGGCAGCATGGAGACCGTCCGGCTGGTCACCGTCAGCTACGCGGCGCTGCCGATCGCCGTCGCGCTCGGCGTGCTGACCGCGTACGCCCGCGAGCTCAACGCGCTGTCGGCCGGGCCCGAGGTCGCGGCGTCGCTCGGCGTCGCGGTCGGCCGGACCCAGACGGTGATCTTCGCGATGGCGGCGCTGCTGGTCGGCGCGGCGATCGC
>DASWOO010000249.1:0-1797 GCA_036404335.1 Kofleriaceae bacterium | reverse complement strand
TCGGCGTGCTGGCCAACAACCCGCATCACCTGGGCGGCGCGATCGACGCGCCCGCCGCCGACAAGGCCGCGCGGTTCGCCCAGCTGTGCGACGCGTTCGACCTGCCGATCCTCGCCCTGTGCGACACGCCCGGCTTCATGGTCGGGCCCGAGGCCGAGAAGACCGCGCTGGTCCGCCACGTCAGCCGGATGTTCGTGATCGGCGCCAGCGTCACCGTCCCGTACTTCACGGTGGTGCTGCGTAAGGCCTACGGCCTGGGCGCGATCGCGATGGCCGCGGGCGACTTCCACCGCGGCGTGTTCACCGTCGCGTGGCCGACCGGCGAGTTCGGCTCGATGGGCTTCGAGGGCGCGGTCAAGCTGGGCTTCCGGAAGGAGCTCGACGCGATCGCCGACCCCGCCGCGCGCCAGGCGGCGTACGACGCGATGGTCGCGAGCCTGTACGATGACGGCAAGGCGATCAACGCCGCGTCCTATCTCGAGATCGACGAGGTCATCGATCCGGCGGACACCCGGCGCTGGATCTGCGCGGGGCTCGCCGCGATGCCGCCGGTGGCCAGGCGCGAGACCCGCAAGCGGCCGTGCATCGACACCTGGTAGTTCTCCTGAGTGGCCGTCGTGTCGGTTTCCCTGGCAGCGCCGCCGATCCGACAACGAATCGGCTGGCGATCCTCGCCGTGAGAGCCTATCTATCGCAGCGCTATGTCCGTGATGTCAGACGTGTTCATGCACCGGGTCTGCTCGCCGCCGGCTGGCCCCTGGAATGCACCCGATGCGGAGCGTCATGGCATCCGTCAGTCCGCTTCGCGAAGAGAAGAGTGCGCCTGTGTCTGAGGTCATCGTCCCGGCCGCGTCTCCGCCCAAGCGGCGCCGAGCCCCGGTGGTGTTCGGCGGCTTGTTGCTCCTCGCGGTCGGCGCGGCGGTCGTCTTCTACGTCACCCACGCCGGCAAGGAGACCACCGATGACGCGCAGGTCGAGGCCCACGCCTCGGCCGTCGCCGCCCGCGTCCCGGGCCAGGTCCGCCGCGTGCTGGTCGTCGACAACCAGGAGGTCAAGGCCGGCGATCTGCTCGTCGAGCTCGATGACCGCGATCAGCAGGTCCGGCTGCGCAACGCCAACGCCGAGCTCGAGGAGTCGAAGGCCAAGCTGCGCATCGCCCAGACCCAGCTGTCGCTGACCGACAAGACCGCCAAGGCCAACCTGACGGTCGCGCAGGGCGCGATCTCGCAGGCCGCCGCGCTGACCGGCAACACCGCCGCGCAGATCGATCAGGCCAAGGCCGACGTCGCGGTCGCGCAGTCGCGCAAGTTGCTGACCAAGACCGATCGGGAACGTACCGAGAAGCTCAAGGCGACCGGCGCCACCACCCAGTCCGAGATCGACATCCGGGTCGCCGCGGACACCCAGGCCGACGCCGAGCTCAACCAGGCCCAGGCCCGGCTGGCGAGCGCGATGGCCAACCGCGGTAACTCGAGCGGCACGGAGGTCTCGGCCCGCGGCCGGCTGCTCGCGGCGCAGACCGTGGACGAGCAGGTCGAGTCCGCCCGCGCCCAGGTCGCGCTGGCCGAGGCTCAGGTCGCCCAGCACCAGGCCGCGGTCGACCGCGCCACGCTCGAGCTCGAGTACACCAAGATCCGCGCCGAGATCCCCGGCCAGGTCACCAAGCGCAACGTCGAGCCCGGCCAGCTGGTCTCGCCCGAGCGCGCGCTGATGGCGATCGTCGACCTCAACGACATCTGGGTCGTCGCCAACCTCAAGGAGACCCAGCTGTCCGACGTCCGCGCGGGCCAGCCGGTC
>DASWOO010000248.1:0-4525 GCA_036404335.1 Kofleriaceae bacterium | reverse complement strand
GAAACCGCGGCGCCCGTCGACGTCCTCGGTTTCGCCGGCGATCCGCCCCGGCATCCGGCGGATCTGCGCCTCGGTCGTGATGGCGACCGACCTGCTCGCGCTCACCGTGCTGACCCCGCCGGGCGAGCTCGGCGCCGACATCGCGATCGGCTCGGCCCAGCGGTTCGGCGTGCCGATGGGGTTCGGCGGCCCGCACGCCGCGTTCCTGTCGGCCAGGGACGAGTTCCGCCGGTTGATCCCGGGCCGGATCATCGGCGTGTCGCGCGACGCCAAGGGCAAGCCCGCGCTGCGGCTCGCGCTGCAGACCCGCGAGCAGCACATCCGCCGCGAGAAGGCGACGTCGAACATCTGCACCGCGCAGGTCCTGCTCGCGGTGATGGCGTCGATGTACGCCGTCTATCACGGCCCCGACGGCCTGATCCGGATCGCCGAGCGCGTGCGCGGCTTCACCGCCGTGGTCGCGGCCGGCCTGGCCCGGCTCGGGTTCGCCGTCCGCCACGGCGCGTACTTCGACACGCTACGGGTCGATCTCGACGCCCACCAGCAGGCCACGGTGCTGGCGCGCGCGCTCGAGCGCGGCCTCAATCTGCGGCGCTACGAGGACGGCGTTGGCATCGCCTGCGACGAGACGACGTCTCATGCCGATGTCCAGGACCTGCTCGAGGCGTTCGCGTTCGACCAGGCCGGGGCCGAGCTGCCGTTCACCCTGGCCGAGCTGATCGCGGCGACCGAGCTGCCGCAGCTCGCGCAGCGCCGGACCTCGGCGTTCCTGACTCACCCGACGTTCCATCGCTATCACGCCGAGCACGAGATGCTGCGCTATCTCAACCGGCTGACCACCAAGGATCTGTCGCTGACCACGTCGATGATCCCGCTGGGGTCGTGCACGATGAAGCTCAACGCGACGACCGAGATGCTGCCGGTGACCTGGCCGGAGTTCGGCCGGATGCACCCGTTCGCGCCGGCCGAGCAGTCGGGCGGCTATCGCGCGATGTTCACCCAGCTCGAGGCGTGGCTCGCCGAGATCACCGGGTTCGCGGCGATCTCGCTCCAGCCCAACTCCGGCGCGCAGGGCGAGTACGCGGGCCTGCTCGCGATCCGCGGGTACCATCGCGCGCGCGGCGACGCGCATCGCACGATCTGCCTGATCCCGCAGTCGGCGCACGGCACCAACCCGGCCTCGGCGGTGCTCGCCGGCATGCAGGTCGTGGTCGTCGCGTCGGCGGCCGACGGCACGATCGACATGCACGACCTGCGCGCCAAGGCCGAGCAGCACGCCGGCCAGCTCGGCGCGCTGATGGTGACGTACCCGTCGACCCACGGCGTGTTCGAGGACACGATCCGCGAGGTCTGCGAGATCGTCCATCGCCACGGTGGCCAGGTCTACATGGACGGCGCGAACATGAACGCGCAGGTCGGCCTGACCCGGCCCGGCGACATCGGCGCCGACGTCTGTCACCTGAACCTGCACAAGACGTTCTGCATCCCGCACGGCGGCGGCGGGCCGGGCATGGGGCCGATCGGCGTCGTGGCGCACCTGATCCCGTACCTGCCGGGCCACCCGCTCGCGCCGCACGGCAGCCAGCCGGTCGGCCCGGTGTCGGCGGCGCCGTGGGGCTCGGCGTCGATCCTGCCGATCTCGTTCGCGTACATCGCAATGATGGGCGAGCAGGGGCTCAAGCGCGCGACCCAGGCGGCGATCCTGGGCGCCAACTACGTGGCGCACCGGCTGAGCCCGCACTACCCGGTGCTGTACACGGGTCAGAACGGCCGGGTCGCGCACGAATTGATCCTCGATTGCCGCGGCTTCAAAAAAATCGCCGGGATCGAAGCCGAGGACATCGCCAAGCGGCTGATGGACTACGGCTTCCATGCCCCGACGATGTCCTTCCCTGTCCCAGGGACACTCATGGTCGAGCCGACCGAGAGCGAGTCCAAGGCCGAGCTCGACCGGTTCTGCGAGGCGATGATCTCGATCCGCCACGAGATCACGGCGGTGGAGTCGGGGCAGATGGACCGCGCGAACAATCCGCTCAAGAACGCGCCGCACACTGCCGCAGCTGTCGCGGGCAGCGAGTGGGACCGGCCGTACACGCGGGAGCAGGCCGCGTTTCCGGCGCCGTGGTTGCGCATTCACAAGTACTGGCCATCGGTTGCACGGGTTGACAACGCGTACGGCGATCGCAACCTGGTATGCGCATGCCCACCCATCGAGGCCTATAGCTGATGCCCGACTTCACCGCGATCATCGCCATCCTGGGCACGTTCGGGATGGCGCCGGCCATCGTCTATATTCGCGGCAGGCACAAGGTCGAGCAGATGCAGCTCGAGAATCGCCGGCTGGAATTGACGTCCGGGGGCAGCGGCCCGAGCGGCGGTGAAGCGAAGCGGATCGTCGACGAGAACAAGCTGCTGCGCGAGCGGGTCGAGAACCTCGAGTCGATCGTCTGTAACGTCGACTTCGAGCTGAACCAGAAGCTGTCGAAGATGATCGACGAGCAACGCGTGCTCGGCGATGGGGCAGGGCCGGGCACGGCCCCGGGCCGCGCGGGTTCGAGCACCGCCGCCGCGGTGGCGCCCACCCGGCCCGCCGGCAACGAGGGGCCCGGCCGGCCGCCCGGCGCGCTCGACAAGACCGCCAGCGCGCCCGGCCGGTCCGCGCCCACGCCGCCGACGTCCACCGCGCTCGAGCCAGGCCAGATCCTCGCCCAGCGCTACCGCGTCCAGCGCCTGCTCGGCCGGGGCGGGATGGGCGCGGTCTACCTCGCCGACGACGAGGTGCTCGGCGAGCTCGTCGCGCTCAAGGTCATCTCGTCGGCGTACGCCACCGACGAGGCCGCGATGGTCACCCGGTTTCGCCGCGAGGCCGCCTCCGCCCGCCGGGTGTCGTCGCCGTCGGTGATCCGGATCCACGACCTCGGCGAGGCGCGCCCGGGCCTTTTGTACCTGTCGATGGAGTACTTCGCCGGCCGGACCCTGGCCGAGGTCATCTCCCAGCGCGGCGTCGTCCCGCTCAAGGACGTCCAGGACTTCCTCGTCCAGATCGCCACCGGCCTCGAGGCCGCCCACCACGCCGGCGTCGTCCATCGCGACCTCAAGCCGAGCAACGTGCTCGTCGGCGAGCGCGGCGCCATCAAGATCATCGACTTCGGCCTCGCGACCACCGCGGTCGGCGAGGGCCTGACCGCGACCGGCGCGATCCTCGGCACGCCGCACTACATGGCGCCCGAGCAAGTCCGCGGCAAGACCGTCGACGCGCGCACCGACATCTACTCGTTCGGCGCGCTCGCCTACCACCTGGTCTGCGGCCGCCCGCCGTTCGTCGGCGACAACCCGATCGCCATCGGCTTCGCCCACCTGTCCGAGCCCGTCATCCCGCCGCGCCAGCTGCGCCGCGACTGCCCGGCCAACCTCGACGCCGCCATCTGCGCCGCCCTCGCCAAGGCCCCCGAAGACCGCCCCCAGGGCGCCAAGGCCTTCGTCGACCAGGCCTTCGCCTCGGCCTAGCCGCCGCCGTCACGCGGCTGCCAGGCTCTGCCACGTCGAGTGAGGCTGGGCCCACGCGGGCTGTGCGAGACCGCACGATGCGGCGCGATGGCGGCGATTGGGGTTGCTCGGTCGGCCGGGCGCCGTTAGCGTGCGCGGGTGCGACGCATACTATTTGTGGCGGTGTTGGCGGCTTCGGTGACCGCCTGTCTCGACATGCGGGATGGCGACGACGGGACGCCGACGGCGCCCGAGCTGGGGCGGGGCTCGGGGAGCGACGCGCTGGTCGCGGGGCTGGTGGTGAAGACGCCGCGCGATCACAACCTCGAGTACATGGTCGGGCTCGCGAGCATGGTCGTGGTGATCGTCCCGGGCCTGCGTCGCAAGCGACGTGATGACGCCACGCGCGGAGCGTAGGGTCTTTGCGTTAGCGGTCGTCGCGCTCTGGCTGCTGTTCTTCGCGCAGGCGCGGTCGTCGTCGATCCTGCTCGACGACTGGTTCCAGATCAAATACTGGCGCGACCACGAGTTCGGCCTCGCGGCGCTGTGGCAGCTCGCGCACCACAACTACCTGCACTACAACCCGCGGCTGGGCGACGTGCTGCTCGCCATCGTCGATGGCTCGCGGACGTTCCACGTCATCGCGACGCCGCTGGTCCAGCTGGCGATCCTGCCGCTGTCGTTCGCGATCGCCTACGCGCGCTGGCCGCGCATGACCCTGGCCGATACGCAGCGGCTGATCGTGCTGCAGGCGCTGATCTGGCTCGTGATCCCGTTCCCCGGGGTGCTGTACTTCTACCGGCCGCTGACGACCAACTACGTCTGGGCGTTCGCGGTCACCCAGGCGTGGATCGTGCCGTACCGGTTCGCCCTCGCGCGGCCGGACGCGCGGACGCGCTGGTGGCTGGCGCCGGTCATGCTGGTCGTCGGCTGGCTCGCCGGCATGTGCAACGAGCACACCGGTCCGGCGGCGTTCGTGGTCGGCGCCTTGCTGGTCTACGCGGCGCGCCGGCGCGGCCCGGTGCCGCCGTGGCTGGTC
>DASWOO010000247.1:0-6073 GCA_036404335.1 Kofleriaceae bacterium | reverse complement strand
AGCTGGATGCCACGCGCGACCAGCTCGTCGACCAGCTCCTTCATGTCGATCGCGCCCGGTGTGCCGAGCTGCACCACGTTGACCGGCGGTGGCTGGTCGCCCTGCGCCGGCCGCGGCGTGACGATCAGGTTGCCCTGGTCGTTCACCCCGAAGTAGCCGCACCCCCAGCGGGGGATGTTGTACGTGTCGTTGGCGTCGGCAGAGCTCCAGCGGCGGAGCGGATCGTGGGCGATGAGAGCCTTGGCGCGGGCCATTTCAGTCATGCAATTACGCACAATTCACCGGCGACGCAATGGGAATTGTGGGGCCTTGGTGCCGGGGTATACATCGTGCACACGACCACCCCGAGTCAACGGAACCAGACTCGGGAGAATCAACATGGATACGATCAAGCAAGTCACGGACAAGCTCGGCCAGGCCGCCGACGGCGCCAACAAAAAAGAGGGTACGACCACCCGCAAGATCGAGGAGGTCACCGCGGCCATCCCGTCGGCGACGTGGCTCTTGCTCGGTGGCGGAGCGATCATCGGCTCGGTGGTGCTCAAGGCGATGGGCAAGCACACGACCGCGAACTTCGTCGGCCAGTGGGCGCCTACGGTGTTGATGCTCGGCCTGTACAACAAGATGGTCAAGCTGATGGGCAGCGACCGGAACGACGCCAACGGCTCTCGATACCGGGCGTGAGCCACGGCGCTGCCGCTGACGCCGGCCGCCAAGGGCTATATCCCGGGCGCTCGCTGAGACGGATGCGAGGAGCGAGCGGGGACCTCGAAGCTGCAGCTCGCTCGTGCGAGGCCCTGACCGCGGCCGCGGGCTTCAATGCCCAGCTGGCGAGCCGGTCGACCGGGAGCGGCAGCTCTACTAATGTCGCCGGAGTGTGCGTCACTCCGCCCGCCGAGCGCTAGCGCCCGGCTGCAGAGTGTTACCGGGCGACGCGGCGGCCGGTGACCAGGCGGTAGATGGCCAGCAGGATCACCGCGCCGACGACCGACGCGAGGAACCCGGCCGACTCATCGGCCCGGTACCAGCCCGCCGCGCGACCGGCGTAGTCGGCGATGAACGACCCGGCGATGCCGATGAGGATGGTGATGATGACGCCACCGGGATCGCGGCCCGGCATGATGAGCTTGGCCAGGGCGCCGACGATGAGGCCGATGAACAGGACGACAATGATGTGCATGGCTGATTTCATATGCGCGCGGCGTGCCGACGCTCACGGGTGAGCTCGGCGGCGCTCGGTCATGGGGGCACCAGTGTTGCAGGCGCACACCGCCACTCGACAGGACCCAAGACCCAACATGCATTACAAGACGAAACCTGGCGCCCCTGCGCCGCTCGGCGCGACCTGGGATGGAACCGGCACCAACTTCGCGCTGTACTCGGAGGGCGCGACCGCGGTCGAGCTCTGCCTGGTCGATGCCGAGGGCGTCGAGACCCGCATCGCCGTCACCCAGCGCAGCGAGATGGTCTGGCACATCCACGTCGACGACGTCGGACCGGGCCAGCGCTACGCCTACCGGGTCGACGGCCCGTGGGAGCCGGCGCGCGGCCTGCGGTTCAACCGCAACAGTCGCCTGCTCGATCCGTGGGCCAAGGCGGTCGCCGGCGTCGAGGACTGGGACGCGGGCGCGTTCTCCTACGAGCTCGGCCACCCCGAGGGCGACCTCGTCCGGTCCGAGGCCGACCAGCGCGCGGCTCCGCTCGGCGTCGTGATCGACACCAGCTTCGACTGGGAGGGCGACGCGCCGCCCAACATCGCGATGCACGATGCGGTGATCTACGAGGCCCACGTCAAGGGCCTGACGATCCGCCACCCGCACGTCGCGCCCGCCGACCGCGGCACCTACGCCGGCGTCGCGTCCGAGCCGATGATCCACTACCTGCGCGAGCTCGGCATCACCTCGCTCGAGCTCCTGCCGATCCAGCACTTCGTCGACGACAAGTTCCTGCTCGACAAGGGCCTGCGCAACTACTGGGGCTACAACACGATCGCGTTCTTCGCGCCCGACCCGCGCTATCGCGGCGAGGGCCCGCCGGGCGACGAGGTCCGCCAGTTCAAGCAGATGGTCAAGGCGATGCACCGCGCCGGCATCGAGGTCATCCTCGACGTGGTCTACAACCACACCGCCGAGGGTAACCACGCCGGGCCGACGTTCAGCCTCAAGGGCATCGACAACCCGACCTACTACCGGCTCGTGCCGGACAGCCCGCGCCACTACTTCGACTACACCGGCACCGGTAACAGCCTCAACGTCCGCCACCCGCAGGCGCTGCGCCTGATCATGGACTCGCTGCGCTACTGGGTCGAGGACATGCACGTCGACGGCTTCCGCTTCGACCTCGCGTCGACCCTGGCACGCTCGCTCCACGAGGTCGACCGGCTGTCGAGCTTCTTCACGATCATCAACCAGGACCCGGTGATCGGCCGGGTCAAGCTGATCGCCGAGCCGTGGGACGTGGGCGAGGGCGGCTATCAGGTCGGCGGGTTCCCGCGCAACTGGTCCGAGTGGAACGGCAAGTACCGCGACGCGATCCGGCCATTCTGGCGCGGCGACGGCGGCCTGGTCTCGGAGACCGCGTCGCGCCTGACCGGCAGCGCCGATCTGTACCAGAGCGATGGCCGGCGGCCGTCGTCGAGCATCAACCTGATCACCGCGCACGACGGCTTCACCCTGCGCGACCTGGTCTCGTACAACGAGAAGCACAACGCGGCCAACGGCGAGGACAACCGCGACGGCTCGAACAACGACGCTTCGTGGAACGGCGGCGTCGAGGGCCCGACCGACGACCCCGAGATCCAGCGGCTGCGCGGCCGGCAGATCCGCAACTACCTGGCGACCCTGCTGCTGTCGCAGGGTACGCCGATGATCTGCGGCGGCGACGAGATCGGCCGCAGCCAGCAGGGCAACAACAACGCCTACTGCCAGGACAACGAGCTGAGCTGGATCGACTGGAACCTCGACGGCGAGGCCCGCGCGCTGCTCGAGTTCACCCGCAAGCTGGTCCGGCTGCGCGCACAGCACCCGACGTTCCGGCGCGCCGACTTCTTCAAGGGCCGGCCGATCCGCGGGCTCGAGATCCACGACGTGGTCTGGCTGCGGCTCGACGGCCAGCCGATGGCGGAGGCCGACTGGCAGAACGCGCTGACCTCGAGCTTCGGCATGTACCTCGCCGGCGCGGGCGTGGAGCACGTCGATCCGTCCGGCAAGCAGGTCGGCGACGACGACTTCCTGCTGCTGCTCAACGCCAGCGGCGCTCAGCTGCAGGTCACCTTGCCCGCGCTCCACGCGCGCGCGGCTGTGCCGTGGGAGCTGGTGCTCGACACCGGCGATGACACGGCGCGCGACACCCGCGACGCCGGCAGCCACCTCGAGATCACGCCGCGCACGCTGCGGGTCTATCGCCGGCCCGCGCCGTCGCGCGACTCGTCGACGACGATCGCCGGCGCGCCGAGCTCGACCTACCGGCTGCAGGTCCACGCCGGCTTCAAGTTCCGCGACGCGACGGCGATCGTCGACTACCTCGACGAGCTCGGCTCCGCCGCGGTCTACACCTCGCCGTACACCCACGCCGAGCGCGGCAGCACCCACGGCTACAACGTGGTCGATCACTCGGCGCTCAACCCCGAGCTCGGCCAGGCCGACGATCACGCCGCGCTCGCAGAGGCGATCCAGACCCATCACATGGGTCACATCCTCGACTTCGTGCCCAACCACGTCGGCGTCGGCTCGGGCGAGAACAGGTGGTGGATCGACGTGCTCGAGAACGGCCCGGCGTCGCGGTTCGCCGAGTACTTCGACATCGACTGGGATCCGCCGGCGCTCGGCCTGCGCAACAAGGTGCTGCTGCCCGTGCTCGGCGAGCAGTTCGGCGCCGCGCTCGAGGCCGGCAAGCTGTCGGTGATCCGCGACGGCGGTAGCCTGTGGCTGGCGTACTACGATCACCGCTGGCCGCTCGCGCCGCGGACCTACCAGGTCGTGCTCGAGCTCGCGGTGGCGCGGCTGAGCCTGTCCGAGGGCGATCGCTACATGCAGGAGCTCGAGAGCATCGTGACCGGGCTCGGCCACCTGCCGCTGCCGTCGGAGGTGGCGCGCGAGCGGCGCGACGAGCGCGCGCGGGAGAAGGAGGTCATGAAGCGCCGGCTGGCCGAGGTCTGCGACGCCAGCCCCGAGGTCCGCGACGCCGTCGATGGTGCGCTGGCCGCGCTCAACCCGCGTGCCGACGCGCCGGGCGACATCGAGCGGCTCGACGCGCTGCTGCGCGATCAGAACTACCGGCTCGCGTTCTGGCGGGTCGCGACCGAGGAGATCAACTATCGGCGGTTCTTCGATATCAACGAGCTCGCCGCGATCCGCATGGAGGATCCGCGGGTGTTCGACGCGTCGCACAAGCTGGTGCTCGACCTGCTCGCGCGCGGCGTGGTCACCGGCCTCCGGCTCGATCACACCGACGGCCTCTACGAGCCCCAGGCCTACTTCGCGAGCCTCCAGGACCGCGCGCGCGAGGCGATCGCCGCCGCGGGCAAGCAGCCGCCCGGCGCGATCTACGTCGTCGCCGAGAAGATCCTCGAGCCCGGCGAGGCCGTGCCGCCGGCGTGGCGGATCGCCGGCACGACCGGCTACGACTTCATCGGCGCGATCAACGGCGTGTGGGTCGATCCGCGCGCCGAGGCCAAGCTGACCGGGCTGTACCGCGAGCTGACCGGCGAGCGCGTCGACTTCGCCGAGATGGTGTTCGACGCCAAGCACGAGGTCATGGAGACCACGCTGTCGGCCGAGACCCAGCTGCTCGGCCTGGCGCTGCGCCGGATCACCGAGTCCGACCGGCGCGCGCGAGACTTCACCTTGACCAGCCTGACCGCCGCGGTCGAGGCCACGATCGCCGCGTTCGCGGTGTACCGGACCTACGTCACGCCGCACGGCGCGCGCGAGCCGCACGACGACGAGCACATCGAGCACGCGATCGAGCTGGCCAAGCGCAAGCGCCGGGCGATCGATCCGTCGGTGTTCGACTACCTGCGCGAGGTGCTGATGCTGCGGATCCACGGCAGCGCCGCCGTGCAGTTCGCGATGCGGTTCCAGCAGCTGTCGGGGCCGGTGATGGCCAAGGGCGTCGAGGACACGGCGATCTACCGGTTCCACCGGCTGGTCTCGCTCAACGAGGTCGGCTGCGACGCGGCCGCGTTCGGCAGCCCGGTGGCGCAGCTCCACGCGCACAACGCGGCGATCCTCGCGGCGTTCCCGCTGTCGATGACGACGACCACGACCCACGACACCAAGCGCAGCGAGGACGTCCGCGCCCGGATCAGCGTGATCAGCGAGGTGCCGGACGTCTGGGAGGCCGCGGTGCGCGGCTGGGTCGCGCGCGGCGCGGCACACGTCCGCAAGCTGGCGAGCGGGCCCGCGCCGTCGGCCAACGATCAGTACCTGTTCTTCCAGGTCGCCGTCGGTGTCTGGCCGTTCCCGGGCGCCGCCGTCGAGCCCGAGCTCGGGACGCGGCTGATCGCGTACATGACCAAGGCGACGCGCGAGGCCAAGCTGCGGACGTCGTGGACGGCGCCCGACGCGGCCTACGAAGAGGCGACCACCGCCTACGTCACGGCGATGCTCGGCGACGACGCGTTCGTCCGCGAGCTGACCGAGCTGGTCGCGCGGCTCGCGCCGGCCGGCGCGTGCAACAGCCTCGCGCAGCTCGCCGTGCGGCTCGCGTCGCCCGGCGTCGCCGATCTCTACCAGGGTACCGAGCTGTGGGACCTGTCGCTGGTCGATCCCGACAACCGGCGTCCGGTCGATTACGCCCGGCGGCGGGCGCTGCTCGCCGAGCTGAAGGCCCGCGAGCCGAGCCCCGAGCTGGCGCGCGAGCTGATCGAGCACTACCAGGACGGCCGGATCAAGCTGCACGTCGCGCATCGCGGGCTCGCGCTGCGCCGCGCGCAACCGCTGCTGTTCCTCGAGGGCTCGTACCGGGCGACCGACGCCGGCGACCACGTGATCGCGTTCGAGCGCGCCCACGCCGGCCGGCGGCTGATCTGCATCGCGCCGCGGCTGAGCCTCGGGCTGTCCCAGGCCGGCTG
>DASWOO010000246.1:0-2921 GCA_036404335.1 Kofleriaceae bacterium | reverse complement strand
AAGTCGGGAAGTCGGGAAGTCGGGAAGTCGCAGGAAAGGCGCGGGAAGTCGTGGGATGGCGCGGGAAGCGCGGGAAGCGCGGGAAGTCGTGGGATGGCGCGGGAGCGCGGGAAGGCGCAGGAAAAGGCGCGGGAAGTTCGTCGGAAACCTCGCGGAAACGAAAGCCGCTTACTCGGCAGCTCCGCGGGCCAGCCGGCGCCGGCGGCCGAGCGCGTCCAGCACCACGGCGACCACGAGGATCACCCCGGTGGCGATGTTCTTGACCGCAGCCGGCTCCCCGAGCAGGTCGAGGCCGTTCTGCACGCTGCCGACCACGAGCGCGCCGAGGACGGCCTGATAGATCCGGCCACGCCCGCCGAACAGGCTGGTACCGCCGATCACCGCCGCGGCGATCGCGTCGAGCTGCAGGGTGCCGCCGCCGAGCGCGTTCGACGCGGAGAACTGCCGGGACGCCTCGAAGATGCCGGCCAGCGCCGAGATCGCCGAGATCAGCGCGAACACCAGCACGACCGTGCGCCGCACCGGGATGCCGGCGCGCCGGGCCGCCTCCCGGTTGCCGCCGATCGCGATCACGTGCCGCCCGAACGTGGTGCCGGTCATCAGCACGCCACCCGCCACGACCAGTCCTAGGAGCAGCACGAACACCCACGGGATGCCGAAGTAGGAGTTCAGCACCCACGTGATCGCCAGCACGACGACCGCGACCACGGCGACCGACAGGGCCTCGGTGGCCGGCGGCGGAACCGCCAGTCCGTTCCGGGTCCGCCGGGTCCGGCGCACCAGCCGTACGCCGGCGAACCCGGCCACCACCAGCACGGCGAGCACCCAGCCGGCGGCCGGCACCAGGTAGCTCGACGCGATCGACCGGATCGCCGGGTCCCGGATCGGGATCTGGCCGCCGTCGCCGACCAGCCACAGCTGGACGCCCTGCCAGACCAGCAGACCGGCCAGCGTGATGATGAACGACGGGATGCCGGCCGCGGTGATGATCGTGCCGTGCACGACCCCGATCGCGGCGCCGAGGACCAGCGCGACCAGGATCGCGGCCCACGCCGGCCAGCCATGATCGGTGATCAGCAGGGCCAGCGCGGCCGCGCTCACCCCGGCGATCGCGCCGACCGACAGGTCGATCTCGCCCAGGATCAGCACCATCACCATGCCGACCGCGAGCGTGCCGAGCACCGCGATCTGCAGGAGCAGGTTCGACAGGTTGCGCGCGGACAGGAAGTTGTCGTTCAGCGACTGGAAAAATACCCAGACCACCACCAGGCCGAGCAGCACGGTTCCGGTTCCGCTCGCGGCCGTACGCGCCCAGATCGCACGCCAATTCACAGTCGTTTTCCTTTTTCAGTACCGTCGCTCGGGGCGTTGCCCGGGCGGTGGGCCGCGGCCTCTTGCGTACGGGAGCCGGTTGGTTTTTCTGGTCCGGCGGCCGCGGCGTCGAGCTCTCGGCTGCCGGTGATCGCGGCGACCACGTCGTCGGTGGAGTCGCGGTCCGGGCGGTACTCGCCGGCGTTGCGGCCCAGACGCAGCACCGTGATCCGGTCGGCGACCGCGAACACGTCGGCCATGTTGTGCGAGATGACCACGATGGCCAGCCCGCGGTCGCGCAGCCGGCGGATCAGGTCGTAGACCATCAGGGTCTGGGCCACTCCGAGGGCCGCGGTCGGCTCGTCCAGCAGCACGATCCGGGAACCCCAGAGCGCGGCCCGGCTGACCGCGATCGCCTGCCGCTGCCCGCCGGAGAGGGCGGACACCGGCTTGTCCAGCACCGGCAGGTGGGCGGCCAGATCAGCGATGACCGCGGCCGCGTGCGCCTGCATGCCCTCCTGGTCGAGCAGCAGCGAGCGCCGACGTCTCTGCTCGCGGCCCAGGTACAGGTTGGCCGTCACGTCGAGGTTGTCGCAGAGCGCCAGATCCTGATAGACGGTCTCGATGCCGAGCGCGGACGCCTCGGTCGGCGAGCCGATGGTGACCGGCGCGCCGTCGATCAGGATCTGCCCGCCGTCGATCCGGTGGGTGCCGGCGATCGCCTTGATCAGCGTCGACTTGCCGGCCCCGTTGTCGCCGACCAGCGCCACCACCTCGCCCGCCGCGGCCGTGAAGTCGACGTCGGTGAGCGCCGCGACCTGGCCGTACCGCTTGACCACGCCGCGGAGCTCAAGGGCCGCGGTCACAGGTTGCACTTGGCCGCCGCCTGCCCGACGCAGATCTTGTCCTTGGTGGTGAACCCGTCCTTGATCACCACGTCCGCGATGGTGTCCTTGGTGACCGCGACCGGGTCGAGCAGCAGCGCCGGGACCTGGCCGGTGCCGTTGTTGACCGTGGTCGTGGTCAGCGCGGTCGCGCCCGCGGTGTCACCCTTGGCCAGGTCGACCGCGATCTTGGCCGCCGCGGTCGCCTCGTTGTGGATCGACTTGTAGACGGTCATCGACTGGTTGCCCTCGATGATGCTGGCCAGCCCGGCGTCGGTCGCGTCCTGCCCGGTGACCAGCACCTTGCCGTTGAGCTTGCGGGCGGTCAGCGCTGTGATCACCGCGTTGGCCAGGCCGTCGTTGGGCGCGATCACCCCTTGCACGTGGTCGTTCAGCTTGGTCAGGCCCTGCTCCATGGCCGCCTGCCCCTTGGCCGGGTCGAAGCCGGGGGTGTCCGACTCGTACCCGAGCTTGAGCCGGCCCGAGGCGAACGCCGGATCGAGGATCTTGTGCGCGCCGGCCTTGAAGTCCCGGCCGGGCGCCGAGGTGATGTCGCCGTTGATCATCGCGACCGTGGCCCCCTGCGCCAGGTGATCGAGCAGGTACTGACCCTGCAGCTCGCCCACCTTCTCGTTCTGGAAGGAGACGTACGCGGCCGGCACCGCGCCCTCGATCGCGCCGTCGTAGGCGATCACCTTGGCGCCCGCCGCGTCGGCCTTGGACACG
>DASWOO010000245.1:0-3113 GCA_036404335.1 Kofleriaceae bacterium | reverse complement strand
CGGCGCCGAGCCGGGTGAACGGCCGGGTAGCCGCCCGTCGCACAGCGGCCGCGCTACAGCTGGGTCGCGGCCAGGATCCGGTCGGCGCCCTGGGCCAGCAGCTGGTCGGCCAGGTCATGGCCGAGCCGCACGGCGTCGGCGGTGGCGCCGGTCACCTCGGCGCGCAGGATCTGGCTGCCGTCGGGCATGCCGCACAGGCCGAGCAGGCGCAGCCCGCCGGCGACGTCGACGGCGTGGACGGCGAGCGGGGTCTGGCAGCTGCCGCCCATCCGGGCGAGGAACGAGCGCTCGGC
Source organism: Kofleriaceae bacterium (assembly GCA_036404335.1). GTDB lineage: Bacteria > Myxococcota_A > Polyangia > Haliangiales > Haliangiaceae > JABFXX01. The sequence continues at coordinate 2,820 of DASWOO010000245.1, read as the reverse complement.
CGCGACCCGGCGCTCCTCGGCCGGATCGTGGATCGCCTGGCGGATCAGGTCGATGACCCGCCGGTCGTCGGCGCGGGTCTCGAGCCCGAGCACGCCCTGGGCGACCGCCGGCACGAACAGCTCGAGGGTCAGGAGCTGGGTGATCCGGTCGCCGAGCCCGAGCCGGGTCAGCCCGGCCGCGGCGAGCACGATCGCGTCGAACTCGCCGTCGTCGAGCTTCTTGAGCCGGGTCGGCACGTTGCCGCGCAGCATCGCGATCTGCAGATCCGGCCGGCGCGCGAGCAGCTGGCACTGGCGGCGCATCGACGACGTCCCGACCTTGGCGCCGTGCGGCAGGGTATCTATGGTGACCGGCGACCGGGCGCACAGCGCGTCCCACGCGACCTCGCGGGTCGAGACCGCGGCGAGCGTCAGCCCGGGCGCGAGCTCGGCGGGCACGTCCTTCATGCTGTGCACGGCCAGGTCGGCCTGCCGGTCGAGCAGCGCCTGCTCGATCTCCTTGACGAACAGGCCCTTGCCGCCGACCTTGGCGAGCGGCACGTCGAGGATCTTGTCGCCCGACGTCTTTATCACGTTGAAGTCGACGGCGGTCGACGGCGACACCGCGGCCAGCCGGGCCTTGACGTGCTCGGCCTGCCACAGTGCGAGAGCGCTGCCGCGCGTTGCGATCACCAATCGGTCGGTCACGTCGCTACCTTTCGTTCAGTCACGTGCGGTGGGATCGCGATCGCCGGGCTGGACGGCTCGAGCACGTCGTCCGCGCCGCCGCTGTCGTTGCGCTCGACGGACAGGTCGAACAGCTGGCACAGCACCTAGGCGCGCAGGTTCGCGTCGTCGGGGGTCGCCTCGCGCAGCGCCGCGGTCGGCGGGTGCAGGAGCTTGTTGACCACCAGGTTGACCAGGCGCTGGATCGCCTCGCGCTGCTGGGCCGGCGAGTGGTCCTTGCGCGCGAGCTGGTCGAGCGTCTTCTGCATCTCGGCCTCGGCGACCTTGGCGAACTTGTCGCGCAGCGCGCGGATCGTGGGCACCACGCCCTGGCTGCGCATCCAGTGCTCGAACTGCCCGGCCTCGTGCTCGACGATCTTGCCGGCGTGCTCGGCGGCCTTGGCGCGCTCGGCCAGGTTCGCGGCGACGACCTTCTCGAGATCATCGATGTCGAACACGTAGACGCCGTCCAGCTCGCCGATCGCCGGCTCGGCGTCGCGCGGCACCGCGATGTCGATGACCACGAGCTGGCGCCAGCGCCGGGCCTTGGTCACCCGCTTGAGCAGCGGCTTGGTCAGGATCGGCTGGCGCGCGCCGGTCGAGCTGATCACCACGTCGGCCTCGGCGAGCAGCCGCTCGAGCTCGTCCCACGGCCGGGCGATGCCGTCGATCTCGGCGGCGAGCGCCTCGGCCTTCTCGGGCGACCGGTTGGTCACGACGATCCGGTGCGCGCCGGACGCGTACAGGTGGCGGGCCGCCAGCCTGGACATCTTGCCGGCGCCGATCACCAGCACGCTCTTGCCGTCCAGATCGCCGAACACGCGCTTGGCCAGATCGACCGCGACCGTGGACACGTTGGCCGCGCCGCGCGCGATCGCGGTCTCGGTCCGCACCCGCTTGGCGACGCCGAACGCGCGCTCGAGGCAGCGGCCGAGCAGCGGGCCCGAGGTCCCCGCCGCGCCGGCCACGCCGTACGCGTCCTTGAGCTGGCCCAGGATCTGCGCCTCGCCCAGGACCAGCGAGTCCAGCGCGCTGGCCACCGAGAACACGTGACGGATCGCGCCCGGACCGCGCCGGTCGTACAGCACCTCGGCGACCTCGCCCTCGGCCAGGCCGCGGTTGGCGGCGAGGAACCCGCGGACCGGCCCGGTCGCGTCGGCGCCCGGCCGCGACACGCCGTAGACCTCGACCCGGTTGCACGTCGAGATCAGCAGGGCCTCGGCGACCGGCAGCTCGGTCTTGATCGCCTGCAGCGCGCCGGCGAGCTCCTCCTCGCGGAACGCCAGCTTCTCGCGCACGGCGACCGGCGCGGTCCGCCAGCTGATCCCGACCACGAACAGCTCGCTCACCTCTAGCCTCCCGCCATCCGGCGAAGGAGATAGATCAGCAGCACGAGCAGCGCCGCGCCGAACCCGGCGAGCGTCAGCCGCGCCGCCTTGCGCCCGCGCCAGCCGTAGGCCTGGCGCATGACCAGGAGGCCCGCGAACACGATCCAGGTGACCACGGCGAGCGCGTACTCCGGCCGGTCGAGCGCGGCGCCGAGCTTGGCGACCCACACCGCGCCGAGGATCAGCGCGAGCGTGAAGATCGGAAACCCGACCCACACCAGGCGGTGGCTGAGCCGGTCGATCGACTCGAGCGGCGCGCCGCGATCCTTGAACGCCAGGGCGTCGAACTTCTTGCGACGGAGCGCGCGGTCCTCGACCAGGTAGATCGCCGACAGCGCGCTGGCCAGCGCGAACACCGCGACGCCCAGGGTCGCGAGCGAGATGTGGATCCGGCCGAGGCTGGACAGATCCTCGGGCGCGGTGCCCGCCGGGGTTAGCCGCGCCACGACCAGGAGGACGAGCGAGACCGGCATGACCGCGGCGCCGCCGAGGATCAGCCGGAACCGCATGCTGGCGAGCAGGTAGCCGCCGGTGATGATGAACGCCAGGAGGCCGATCGCCTCGCGCACCGATTGCGCGGGGTGGACGTGCTGGGTGCCCCGCCAGCCGATGTCGGTGCCGTGGGCGACGAACGCGATGACCACCAGCCACAGCGCCGCCCGCCGCGCCCGGGCATGGCCGCCCAGGACGATCAGCAGGGCCGCGGCCGCCGCGGTGTACGCGACCA
>DASWOO010000244.1:0-5228 GCA_036404335.1 Kofleriaceae bacterium | reverse complement strand
AGCTGGTCGCCCTTGCGCAGGTTGTAGACCTTGTCGAACCGGCCCGCGCGCATCTTGCTGAGGTACAGGCTGACCTTGAACAGCGGGCCGGCGACGCGGTGGGTCATCTTGATGCCGTAGAACGCCAGGCCGATCACGAGCAGGACGCCCATGATGATCATCGACCACAGGATCCGCACCCGGCCGTGCTCGAGCCGGTCCATCTTGCCGACCTGCAAGAGCTCGCAGGTCCAGTGCTGGACCGCGCGGCTGACGAAGTCCGGCGGCATCGGCAGGGTCATCGAGCTCTCGTCGAGCTGGACCCGGACGTGGCGCGGCTCGTCGTCCGCATTCGCATTCGCATTCGCATTCGCATTCGCATTCGCGTCGACCTTCGCCGGATCACCCGGCACGGCCGCGGCCGGCGCGGCGCCGGGCAGCGCGGCCTTGGGCGGCGGCGGCGGCTCGCCCGGCTCCTGCAGGTGCATCGACGGCGGCGGCGGCGCCTCCTCGTCGACCGGCGCGGCGCCGACGTCGCCGAACGACGGCACCTTGGGGCACGCCTCGCCGCGCACGCTCGCCATCGAGACCTCGGTGGTCTCGTTGGCCACGCGCATCACCCAGAACCCGAGCCCGGCCATCAGCAGCGACGACAGCCCGACCATGAACAACGTGAAGCGCAGCTGGTACCTCTTGTTGATCAAGAGGTTCTTCCAGCTCCGCTTGTAGCCGCGGTCGCCGCCTGGGTTCGGAGAGGTCACGGAGATGCCGCCTTGGTCTTAATCGTCGGGACTATTTTCTTCGCGATCAAGTCTTCCACCACGGCAGACACGCAATCCTCGCGTGCCAGGGCAATATCGCTCGCACCACCGCTAGCTTGCACTGACGCGCCGCCGTTGAGCAGACCAAAGATGCTCTTGTCGGGGTAGCTAGCCAGCAACATGTTGACCTTACAAGAGATCGTGCCGTCGCCCTTGACCTTGACCTCGTTCAGCGTGCCATCGACGTAGAATCCCGAGACGTTCTTGGCATCGAGCTGGGCCTTGGTCGGCACGCCGCCGCCGTCCCAGGTCGTGGCCATGCTGCTGGCCGACCGCGACATCGCCTTGGCCGCCACCTTCATCATCAGGGTCTTGAGCTTGCTGTCGATGCTGGCGTCGCCGGTCTTGGACGACATCGGCCCGATGTTCACGTAGATGCCGCCGCCGCGGCCGCTCGTGCCGGCCGACGGGCCCGGTCCAGCGACGCCGATCCTGGTCAGCGCCGCGCTGGCCTGCTCCTTGACCTCGGCGTCGCCCGACTCCGCGGCGCGCTTGAGCGCCGAGATCGCCAGGTTCTTGTAGCTCGGCTTGGTCTGGTCGGTGATCAGCTGGCTGAGCCCGGCCGCCGCCGCGCCGCGCACCCGCGAGTTGGTGTCGGCGTTGAGCGCCTTGGCCAGCGCGAGGATGCCGCGCTGATCGCCGGCCTTGGTCAAGTTCAGCGCGGCCGACAGCCGCACCGTGTCCGACGAGCTCTCGAGCTGCTTGACCAGCTCGTCGACGTTATCGGCGAACGCCGGCGTCGCGCGCAGCATCACCGCGATCATCGCAAGCGCGACGGCGAGCACCACGACCCGATACACGCGTGACAGTGTCATTTCCCGAGCTCGCCTCGTGCCTGAACCTAATAGACGTCGGCCGCGCGCCGTCCTTCAACCGACGAGTTAACGTACCGAGGAATCGATGTCGGCTGCAAGGTACTCGCGGCCCAGCTCGACATAGTGAGCAGCACCGTACGCGATCGCGTCGCGCTCCTTCTGACTCACCGGCCGGATCACCCTCGCCGGTGTACCGAGGACGAAGCTGCCCGGCGCGATGTCGGAGCCCGGCGTGACCAGCGCACCCGCACCCACGAAGCTGCCGGCGCCGATGCGCGCACCGTCGAGGATCGTCGCGCCCATGCCGATCAGACAGCGATCTTCCACGGTGCAGCCATGAAGGATTACACCGTGGCCGATCGTGCAATCGTTCCCCACCACCGCCGCGAAGCGATCGGTCGTGGTGTGCATGATGGTGCCATCCTGGATCGAGGTGCGCTGACCGATCCGGATCGGCATGACGTCGCCGCGCAGCGCCGTCGCGTACCAGATCGACGAGTTATCGCCGACGCTCACGTCGCCGATCAGCGCGCAGGTCTCGGCGAGGAACACCTCGCGGCCGATCGTCGGCCGCAGCCCGCGGAAGCCGCGCAGCACGGGCGGCATCACGGCCTCCGGCGCAGGGCTTGGTCCGCCACCGCGAACAGCTCGTCGAGCACGGCCTGGGTGTCGTCGCTGTCGGGCGCGATCGGCCCGACGTACTGCACGATGCCGCGGCCGTCGATCACGATCACGCCGAGCCGGTCGCGGTCGGCGAGCACCAGCTCGGAGCCGAACATCGCGCTGGCGAAGCCCCCGCCCCGCGCGTCGTCGGCCGGTAGCTCGCTGGTCGCGAGCGGCACGTCGAGCGATTTCTGCAGCAGCTCGAGGTCGCGCGACACCTCGCCGGTGTGGACCGCGAGCACCAGCGGCATCGCCCCGCCCTTGCTCGACCGGTCGTGCGCCTGGTCGCGCGCCCAGCCGAGGAGCCGGCCGAACAGCGCCGCGCAATTGACGCACTCCGGGTTGTAGAGCCCGACGATCGCCAGCCGGCCGCGCGGCGCCGACAGATCGTAGACCTGGTGATCCTCGACGCCGATCAGCCGGGTCTTGATCATCGGCCGGCCGATCGCCTTGCGCAGCAGCACGTCGCGCGTCGACAGCTGGGCGTGGACCGTCAAGAGCTGCGGCCGGCGGGCCACGAGCAGCGCGACGACGTCGCCGGGGTGGTGCGCGGTGATCGCGTCGAGCAGGCCGGCGCAGTCGGCGATCGGCCGGCCGTCGATGCCCGAGATCAGGTCGCCGGGCTGGAGCCCCGCGGCCTCGGCGGGGCTGTCGATCGTGACGCTGCGAACCAGGCAGGTGCCGGGCTGGCCGGACAGCATCTGGATGCCGAGGAACGCCGGGTTACTCGCGCGCGAGCCGGCCGACGCCGGGGCGGCGAGCGCGGCCCCGAGCGCGCAGATCAGGGCGAGCCCACGCGGTGTCACGCCGGAGAATCTGCCCGATCGACGCGAACCGAGCCAGCGCTTAACGCGCCGGGGCCCGAGGTCACGATGTAGGACAAGGTGAGTTCTTTGACTTCATGACGCTGACCTTCGATCATTATTTCCCGTGAAGCGCCCCGAACCGTCTCGTCTGGCCTACGTCCTCGAGGACGCTCCGTCGATGGCCGCCTCTACCGCCGCCGCTGGCGCCGCTGCTGGCGCGATCCCGCTGGCGATCCCGCGCGCCGCGTCCGGCCCGGCGATCGGCATCGAGAAGCGCATCCATACCCGCTTCGATAAGGCCTTCCTGGTCATGGTCGGCAGCGAGCTGTACGGCGACACCTACGCGATCGCACGCAACGTGTCGGCCGGCGGGATCCTCGTCGAGATGCCGTACGCCCCCCCGCTCGGCACCGTGGTCACCGTCCACTTCCAGCACGCCCGGGACCACGACCAGCTCGACGAGATCGTCGCGCGCGCCGAGGTCAAGCACCATCACTACCTGAACTTCACCGGCGGCAACGACGCGTCGAGCGCCCGGGCGATCGGCATGCGGTTCATCGACTTTCTCGATCCCGACGAGCGGATCGCGCCCGACCGGCTGCACTAGCCAGCGAGCCGGCTCCGAGAATCTTGCGGGAATCGCCCGGCGCGGCGCGACGTTGTGCTCCGCATGTTGCGCGTGGTGTCTCGATTGGATAAGCCCTCCGCGATGCGCGGTGTGCTGATCCTCCTGTTCCTGGCGGCCGAGCTCTCGGTGGCGTCCGCCAAGCCCAAGCACCACGCCGACGACGATCCGCCGGCCGAGGTCAAACCCAAGCCGGCGACCGCCGCCGCGCTGCAGCCGGCGCCGCCCGGGCCGCCCGGCCCCGACGACGCCAAGGCCACGCAGCTGCTCGACAAGATCGCCGCCGGCCCCGACGCGGCGGCGCGCCAGGCGGCGATCGCCCAGCTGGGCGCGATCGCGCCCCACGCGGTCGAGGCGATCGGCGCGTGGCTGATCCGGCCCCACCAGACCGACGTCGCCGACCGCCGCGCCGTGCTCGCGGCGATCAAGGCGTCGGTGCCGGACAAGACCGGCAAGTTCGTCACCCCGGCCCGCCAGACCGGCAAGGAGCAGCAGGCCGACGACGAGATCGACTGGGAAAAGGCGCTGCTCGCGGCCGAGCCCGGGGACCACGCCGCCGCGCTCGGCGAGGTGATCGCCGACGACGTCGCGATCCGCGCGCTGGCCCAGACCAAGGACGTCCGCGCCGCGCAGCGGATCTTCGACGCCGCGTTCACCGACGCGACGATGATCTACCGCGACGAGTGCGGCCGCTACCTGCGCAAGCTCGAGCCGGCGTCGATCCCGGCGCTGATGAACGAGTCGCAGGGCAAGGACGCCGACCGCAAGCGCTACGCGACCTGGCAGCTCGAGCGGCTCGATCGCCAGGAGCCGAGCAAGGCGCTCGACGCCGCGCTGGGCGACGAGGCGCTGACCCTGGCGATCATCGAGGTGTTCCGCGCGACCCACCACCGCGAGGCGGTGCACGCGGTGTGGCGTCGGGTCGACGCCGACTCGCTCAAGGTCCGCGCCGCCGCGCGCGCGGCGTGGATGGACTACATCACCGGGCCGCCCCCGCCGCCGGCCCCGACCGCCAAGCTCAACCTGCCCGGCGGCAAGAAGACCAAGAAGCCCAAGCCGCTGTGGCTGACGTACCGCGAGCTCGCCGACAACGAGCTGCGCAAGGCGGCCAACGAGCTGCTGCACGAGGACTACCCGATCGACGATCCGTCGCTCGAGGACACCGAGCACGAGAAGAAGCTGTTCAAGATCGACCTCGAGGACGTGACCCGGCGGCTGTTCGCTTACTACGACACCGAGCGCGGCAAGCAGGAGGCGGCGCAGTGGACCGCGGCGCAGCAGAAGTAGGCGGCGGGCGACCTCGCCGGTGCGGCGACCGCGGTCGACCGGATGCTGGCGACCAACCCGGACCGGCCGGAGAAGGCCGACATGGCCAAGCTGTACCTGGCGCTGGGCAAGCAGCTCGAGTCCAAGCAGCAGTGGGACGACGCGTCGGCGGCGTTCTCCAAGGCGCACGGCCTCGATCCCAAGGGCGCCGGCGCGACCGAGGCGCTGGCCGCGCACTACTACACGCTCGGCA
>DASWOO010000243.1:0-2035 GCA_036404335.1 Kofleriaceae bacterium | reverse complement strand
GGCCGTGATCGGCGGCGCGATCGTGCTGTTCATCGCGTTGATCGTGATCCTGCGCGCCCTGCTGCTGCACTGACGGCCTCCGTGCTCAGCGATCACCGCACAGCGTCATGAATCCGCGTCTGCGGCCGGGCGCGTGGTAGGTTGCGCAGTCACCGGTGCCCAAGGTCCTGGTCTCCAACAACGCGGAGCTGCTCCGGCACTTCACGGCGCCGCCGTTCCAGCGGCTCGGCCTGGCGATCGTGATCGCCGGCTCGGCCACGCAGGCCGGCGCGCTGTTCGCGACGGAGGCGCCCGAGCTGGTCGTGCTCGACGCCGATCCCGACGGCTTCTTCACCGCGCGCGCGATCAAGACCGGCAGCCCGGCGACCCGGGTCGTGCTGGTCGCCAGCGGCCAGCTGTCGGCCGAGCAGATGCGCCAGGTCCAGCGCAGCGGCTGCGACGAGCTGCTGATCGCGCCGATGACCGCCGACGAGCTGTACGACGTCGTCGCGATCCAGCTCGGCGCGCCGCGGCTGGGCACCGAGGCGTTCACCGTCGCCGTCACGCTCGCCGGCGCGGCGCTCGACGCCACCGTGTCGAACCTGTCGCTGGACGGCGTCCGCCTCGTGGTCGGCCAGGCGCTCACCGAGGGCCAGGCGCTCGAGCTGTCGATCGCCTCGGCCGGCGAGCCGCCCGCGATCGTCCGCGGCACCGTGGTGTGGGCCCAGCCGCGCGACGGCAAGACCGTGGCCGGCGTCGCGTTCGACGCGCCCGGCGATCACGCGCGCGGCGTGCTGACCCGGCTGACCCAGTGGCAGGTGGTCAAGGACGGCGAGCGGATCCGCGTCGTGCTGCGCGGCGACTTCACCGAGGCCACCCGGTTCGACGAGCTGCTGCCCGCCATGGTTGGACGCGTCGTGTTCGACACCGCGCAGGTCACCTACATGAACTCGCTCGGCGTCCGGGCGTGGTGCGAGTTCCTGCGCCAGGCGCGGATCCAGGGCTACGAGTTCCACGCCTGCTCCGTGCCGTTCATCCTGCAGGCGTCGATGGTCAAGGATGTCATCGGCCGCGGCACCGTGACGTCGTTCTTCGCCCCGTTCCATTGCATCGGCTGCGATCACCAGGAGGAGCGGCTGATCCAGACCGCGGCGATCCTGGCCGCCGCCCTCGAGCCGCCGACCTTCCAGTGCCCGAAATGCGGCGGCGCCCTGGAGTTCGACGATCTACCCGACCGCTACTTCGCGTTTCTTCAGGACGATCCCGACTAGCCACTGCGCTAACATCGTCCGATGCGCAAGCTCTTCATGCGATCTGTGATGATCGCATTCGTGGCCTTTGCGCTGCTGTTCGGCATCGAGTTCTTTGTCGAGTGGCGGCGGGCGGGATCGCCGGGGTTCGGGACGATGAGCTGGGCCGGCGTCAACAACGCCAAGCTGGTCGACATCCTGTCGCCGATGGCGCGCGCCTACAACAACGTGCTCGCGATGCTGATCGCGACGATCGGCCTGGCGCTGCCGCTCACGGCGAACATGCACACGCCGAAGCTGATCGAGATGTTCTTGCAGGACCGGGTCAACCGCTACGTCCTGTCGTTCATCACGTTCGGCGCCGCCCACGCGCTGTGGGTCGACTACATGATCGGCCCGACGTTCACCCCGACCTGGGCGATCGCGGCGTCGGTCTACCTCGCGATGCTGGGCTGGGCGGTGCTGCTGCCGTACTTCTTCTACGTCGTGCGGTTCGTCGATCCGTCGCGCCTGATGGTCCGGCTGCGCGAGGACGCGGCGCGGATCGTCGCCAAGGTCGCCGAGCGATCGCGCGAGCCGATGGAGGCCCAGACCGCGCTGTCGACCCAGATCGGCCAGATCGGCACGATCATCATCAAGTCGCTCGACCGCAACGATCGCGACGTCGCCGCCGAGGGCGCGTGGGCGATCAAGGTCGTGCTCGACTACTACGCCAAGCACAAGTCGCGGATGCCCAAGGAGTGGTTCGTGGTCGACCGCGCCGACTTCGTCGGGCTGTCCGACGAGGCGCTCGAGATGCTGTCGGA
>DASWOO010000242.1:0-16080 GCA_036404335.1 Kofleriaceae bacterium | reverse complement strand
CGCTGCTCGACCAGCGCGAGCTGGCGCGCCCAGGTGTCGCGATACGACTCGTGGCCGAGATCGACGAGGTTCCAGGGAGGCATCGCCTGGCTCAGCGGTTCATGATGTGGATCGCCTCGCCCATCGACGCGGCCGCGGCCTCCATCATCGCCTCCGACAGGGTCGGGTGCGGGTGGATCGTCAGCCGCAGATCGTCGGCGACCGCGCCCATCTCGATCGCCAGGGTCGCCTCGGAGATCAGGTCGCTGCCGCCGTTGCCGGCGATGTGCACGCCGAGCAGCTCGCCGGTCCTCGCGTCGGCGACGACCTTGACGAAGCCGTCGGTGTCGTTGACCGACAGCGCGCGGCCGAGCGCGGCGAACGGGAACTTGCCGACCTTGAGCTCGGTGTGGCCCTTGGCCTTGGCCTCGTCCTCGGTCAGGCCGGTCGACGCGATCTCGGGATCGGTGAACACCACCGCCGGGATCGTGCGGACGTCGAACGCGGCGTTGTGGCCGGCGATGATCTCGGCGACGACCTCGCCCTCCTTGGTCGCCTTATGCGCGAGCATCATGCCGCCGATCAGATCGCCGATCGCGTAGATCCCGGGCACGTTGGTCCGCAGCCGGTCGTCGGCGGTGACGAACCCGCCCTTGCCGACGGCCACGCCCGCGGCCTCGAGGCCGAGGCTCTCGCTGTTGGGCTTGCGGCCGATCGACAGCAGGATCTTGTCGGCGTCGATCGTCGCCGTCTTCCCCTGGCCTTCCGCGAGCTCGACGGTCAGCACCGCGCGATCGCCCTTGTCCTCCCAGCTCTTGGCCTTGGTGTTGAGCAGGACCTCGACGCCCATCTTCTTGAGCTTGCGCTCGACGACCGCGACGCAGTCCTTGTCCATCGTGCCGAGCAGCCGCGGCATCGCCTCGACCACGGTGACCTTGGTGCCGAACTTGGCGTAGCACATGCCGAGCTCGAGCCCGATGTAGCCGCCGCCGATGACGATCATCCGCTTGGGCACCTCGGTCAGCGCGAGCGCGCCGGTCGAGTCGATGATCCGCTGCTGGTCGATCTTGAACCCGGGGATCTCGAACGGCCGGCTGCCGGTCGCGAGCACGATGTTCTTGGCGATGATGGTCTCCTCGCCGGTCTTGGTCTTGACCGTGATCCGGTGACCATCGGGGCCCGACTTGCCCAGCGTGGCGGCGCCGTCGAAGATCTCGACCTTGTTGCCCTTGAGCAGGGTGCGGACGCCGCCGGTCAGCTTGCCGACCAGCCCGGACTTCCAGCTCTGCAGCTTGGCCATGTCGAGCGTGGGCTTACCGGTGATCGTGATGCCGATGTCCTCGGAGTGGCCGAGCTTGTCGAACGTCTTGGCCGCGTGGATCACCGCCTTGGACGGGATGCAGCCGACGTTGAGGCACACGCCGCCGATGTACTCGCGCTCGATGATGGCGGTCTTGACCTTGAGCTGGCCGAGGCGGATCGCGGCGGGATACCCGCCGGGGCCTGCGCCGATGACGACTGCGTCGAAGCGATGCTCTGCCATGCGCGCGTCATACCACATCATGCCGCGACCGACCGCGACGGCCGCGGGCCGGCGATCGGGATCCGGATGTAGAACGTGGTTCCGACCCCGAGCTTGGTGTCGAAGGTCAGCCTGCCGCCGTGGCGGTCGACGACGATCGACCGCGAGATCGACAGGCCCTGGCCGGTACCGCGGCCGACCTCCTTGGTCGTGAAGAACGCATCGAAGATCCGGTCGCGGTGGGCCTCGGGGATCCCGGCGCCGGTGTCGGAGATCGCGATCACGGCGTCGTCGCCGTCGACCGCGGTCCGCACGCCGAGCCGGCCGCGCCCGGCGTGCTTGTCCTCGATCGCCTGGGCGGCGTTGACGATCAGGTTGAGGAACACCTGGTTGAGATCCGAGCCGAAGCAGATCACCGGCGGCACGGCCTCGAACTCGGTGATCACGTCGGCGACGTAGCGATAGCTCGCCGCGGTGACCTCGAGCGCGTTCTGCAGCGCGCGCGGCAGGTCGACCGCCGCGGCTTCGCGCGGCCCGGGGTGCGCCAGCTCCTTCATCGCGCGGACGATCTTGGCGATCCGGCTGACCCCGTCGCGCACGCTGTCGAGCGACGACGGGATCTCCCGGCTGAGGTAGTCGAGCTCGGCGTCGGCCGCCAGCTCGGTCAGCTGCGCGATCAGCGGCTCGGTCGCCGGCCCGCGCGTGGCGACCGCGGCGGCGATCATGTCGGTCGCCATCGCCGACAGCGCGATCGTGGCGTCGCGCAGGAACGAGAGGTTATCGGCGACGTACTGGATCGGCGTGTTGATCTCGTGGGCGATGCCGGCCGCGAGCTGGCCGACCGCCTCGAGCTTCTGCGATAGCCGCAGCTCGGCCTCCATCCGCTGGCGGACCCGGGCCTCCTCGGCGAGCGCCGCGTTGGCCGCGACCAGCTCGCGGGTCCGGGCGGCGACCGTGGTCTCGAGCTCGTCGACGTGGGCGCGGACCCGGCGGGCCAGGGCCCACTTGCTGGTCAGCGCGTGCGCGCACTGCACGACCTCGACGGTGTCGAACGGCTTCTTGAGGATCAGCAGCGCGTCGCGGTCGCCGAGCCGGCCGCGCAGCTCGCGCCACGAGTGATCGGCGTAGGCCGAGCAGATCACGATCTGCAGCTCGGGATCGACTTGCCAGATCCGCTCGATGGTCTCGAGCCCGTCCCAGCCCGGCGGCATCCGCATGTCGATGAACGCCAGCGCGAACGGCCGGCCGGCGGCCCGGGCGGCCATCACCAGATCGAGCGCGTCGCGGCCCTGGTAGGCCGAGACCAGCTCGAACGTCGACTCGGACGGGGTGGGCTCGTGGCTGTCGAGCAGCTCGGCCTCGAGGTCGTCGAGCGCGACGGCCGCGGCGTCGGGCGGCGCGAAGATCTTGCGGAAGTCGTCGTGGATCGCCCGGGTGTCATCGACGATCAGGATCCGCGCCTCAATTCCGGAGTTCATGGCCCGCCTCGGGGTGGATCGCCGGTCGCGCGACCGGCAGCTCGAGGGTGAACGCCGCGCCGCGGTCGGGGCCGTCGCTCTCGACCGTCAGCCGGCCGCCGAGCTCGTGCGCGGCGTTGGCGCTGGCGTGCAGGCCGAAGCCGTGGCCGCCAGGCTTGGTGGTGAAGCCGTGCTGGAAGATCCGGTCGAGGTTCTCGGCGGGGATGCCGACGCCGGTGTCGATCACCGCGATCGTCAGGTGCGTCGGGCTCTGCCGGACCCGGACCGTCAGCTGCTGCGGCGGGGCGGCGCGGTCCTTGAGCGCGTGGCGCGCGTTGGCGATGAGGTTGATCAAGATCTGCAGCAGCTTGTGGCGGTCGGTGGTGGCGATGAGGTCGCTCGGGTAGTCGCGGATGACCTCGATGCCGTGGCGGGCGAACGACGACTCGCCGAGGTGGAGCGCGTCGTCGATCAGCGCGCCGATCGCGAGCGGCTCGATCAGGCCCGTCGGCCGGGCGTACGACTGCTGCATCGCGACGATCGTCTTGATGTGGTCGACGTGGCGGCTGACCTGGCCCAGCTCGTCGAGGATCCTGGCGTTGTCGTCGGCGAGCTTGCGTGTGACCTGGGTCAGGTAGCCCGGCAGGAGCTTGCCCTTGTCGGTCGCCAGGAAGCCGGCGAGCCCGCCGGGGCAGGCCTCGGCCAGCGCGAGCGACTTGCCGAGCCCGGCGATCCGCGAGCCGCGGACCTGGTCGCCGAGCACAGCGACGGAGATGTTGAGGCTGTTGAGCACGTTGCCGACGTTGTGCAGCACGCCGGTGGCGATCTCGGCCATGCCGGCGCGGCGCGACACCGCCAGCAGCTCGCGCTGCATCGCCTCGGCGGCGGCGGTGGCGGCGCGGCGCTCGGCCTCGCGGCGCTCGAGCTCGGCGGTCATGTGGTTGAGGTGGTCGCGCAGCTCGGCGAGCTCGCCGGGCGCGTTGCCGGTCAGCCGCTGATCGAGCGCGCCGCCGGCGACCTTGCGGGTGAACAGCATCATCGCCCGGACCGGCGCGATGAACACCCGGGCCGAGCGCAGCGAGAACCACAGCGCGCCGAGCCACAGCGCGATCGCGACCACGGCGATCCGCCGGCCCCAGGTGTCGAGCGCGTCGATCCGCGCGGTGGTGAACCCGACGGCGGCGGCGCCGAGCTCGAGGCCCTCGAGGCTGATCGTGGTCCACGCCCGGATCTCGCGGTCGGCGTCGAAGCCGTGGGTCTCGACGCCGCGGTACAGCTCGGCGGGCGGATGGCCGGCGACGAGCACGGTCTTGCCCTGCGCGTCCTGGATCACGAGGTAGGCGAGATCCTCGTCGTTGAGCACCGTGACCGCCGCCTTGCGCAGCGCGGGCAGGTCCTCGGCGCCGAGCGGGATGTCGAGATCGCCGCGCAGCATGCGCGCGACCTGCTCGGTCTTGTTGTGCAGCAGGTCGCGGAACATCGGCAGGACCTGGGTCTCGAACGAGGCGTACGCCAGCCCGAACAGCAGCCCGAACACCGCCAGTTGCCCGGTGGTGAACAGGTACAGGCGGTCGCGCAGCTTCATGCCGATCGCTGGTTCGGCCGAGCGGCATGGAACTTGACGGCGATCTGTTTTCCGGCGCGGAGCGGTCGATATCTCCGACATGAGATGGCTCCCGGCCGCGCTGGCCGCGCTCGCGGTGAGCGCGGCGGATGCCCAGGGCGAGGCTCCCGCGACCGGACCCGCGACCGGACCGGCGACCGGACCGGCGACCGGAATCGACGCCCGGATCGCCCACCTCGAGGCCGAGCTCGCCGAGCTCAAGGCCGCCAGCGACGCCAGCCTCGCCGAGGCCGCGGCGCCCAGCGAGGCCAAGGATCCGGTGTTCCGGACGTACGGCTTCATCGACATGGGGTTCGAGAAGCTGTGGGCCGTCGACGACCCCTCGCTGCCGACGACCAAGTCGACGTTCGTGCTCGGCAACGTCAACCTGTACTTCGACGTTCACCCGACCAGCGACTGGAGCTCGCTGATCGAGGTCCGGCTGACCAACTATCCGGCCTGCGACGACGAGGCCGGCAGCCTGGTCGGCGGCCAGCCCTACAGCCGGTCCGACGTCACCGTCGCCGACCCGGGCAACGGCGAGGGCTACGACACGGTGCGGTGGGGCGCGATCGTGCTCGAGCGTGCATATCTTCAGTGGCAGCGGAGCGCCAAGCTCGGCATCCGCGTCGGCCAGTTCCTCACGCCGTACGGGATCTGGAGCGTCGACCACGGCACGCCGACCCTGATCGCGCTGTTCCGGCCCAAGGCGCAGTCCAACCAGATGTTTCCCGAGATGCAGCTCGGCATCGAGGCGTTCGGCACGCTCGAGCGCCTGCCGGTCGCGGGCTGGCAGCTCGAGTGGCACGGCTACGTGTCCAACGGCCGCACCCCGGGCGTGGTCGCGCTGACCGAGAACAAGATGATCGGCGGCCGGGTCGTGGTCAGCACGCGGCGGCCGGCGGCGATGGCGTTCGGGATCTCGGCGATGCGCGGCGAGTACGTCGACCAGGAGCACGACATCGACCCGGTGACCGCGGGCTCGCTGCGGCCCGACATCGTGCACTATCACGAATGGGCGGTCGGCCTCGACGTCTCGGTCGACCTCGGCCCGCTGCGGCTGCGCAGCGAGGCGGCGCTGCGCGTTCGCATCTATCGCACCGGCGCGCGCGACACCTGGGCGCCGGGGATCTACGTCGCCGACGGCCCCGACTTCGACGTCTACGCGCTCGCGGCGTACCGGGTCGGCCGGACCCCGTTCGAGCCGTACGTCTACCAGGAGTACTACCGGCTGCCGACGCCGATCGGCGACCAGTTCGCCAACGGCTCGGTCGGGCTCAACACGTACTTCACGCCGGCGCTCCAGCTCAAGGCCCAGGTCTCGTGGCTGCACTGGCTCGATCACGCGCCGTGGACGACCAAGCCCGACGCCGACGAGACCTTCCTGGCGGCCAAGCTGGTGATGGGCTTCTGATGCGGCGCCGGCAGTTCTGGATGGCGTGCGCGCTCGCCGTGGCCGCCGGGATGCTCGGCGGGTCCGCCAGCGCGCTCCAGGCCGAGCCGGACCCGGCCGAGCTCGCGGTGATCGTCCACCCCGACAACCGCGCGCAGATCACCGCCGCGCTGCTCGAGGATCTGTTCCTGCGCCGCCAGACCCAGTGGTCCGACGGCGATCGCGTGATCCCGCTCAACGCGCCGCCGGACGCCGCGCCGCGCCAGGCGTTCGATCGCGCGGTGCTGGCGATGTCGCCCGACGAGGTCGCGCGCTACTGGCTCGATCAGCGGATCCGCGGGGCCGGCTCGGCGCCGCGCGAGGTCGGCGAGGTGGCGCTGACCATCAAGCTCGTCACCAAGCTCAAGGCGGCGGTCGGCTACGTGCCGGCGTTCGCCGCGCTCGAGGGCGTCCGGATCGTCGCGCGGGTGCGCGGCGGAAAGTTGATCCTGCCATGACCAAGTGGATGCTCTGCGTGTGGCTGCTCGCCGGCTGCGAGTCCGATCGCGATCGCTGCGATCCCGACCAGCGGCTGTCGCACGGGCTGTGCTTCGCGATCGGCCCCGATGCGGGGCCCGATGCCGGCCTCGACGGCGGAACCGACGGGGGCGCTACGCCGCCGGGCTTTGCTGACACGCCCGCGGCCCCGCGATCGGGATCCTGAGCGTGAACGTCGTGCCGCGGCCCGCCGCGGTGTCGAACAGCAGCTGACCGCCGTGGCGGTCGACGACGATCGCCCGCGCGATCGCCAGGCCCTGGCCGGTGCCGCGGCCGATCTCCTTGGTCGTGAAGAACGGGTCGAAGATCCGCTGCTGGATCTCGGCCGGGATGCCGCCGCCGGTGTCGGCGAACGAGATCATCACGCAGTCGTGCTCGGTCCACGACCGCACGGTCAGCACGCCGCGCGGCCGGCCCTCCATCGCGTGCGCGGCGTTGACGATCAGGTTGAGGAACACCTGGCCGAGCTCGGCGATGAAGCAGGTCACCGGCGGCAGGGTCTCGAGGTGCTTGTCGAGATCGGCGACGCCGCGATAGGTGTTGGCGCTGATCTCGAGCGCGCCCTCGATCGCGCGGTTGATGTCGGCGACCCGCGCGTCGCCGGTGCCCGGGTGCGACAGCTCCTTCATCGCCCGGACGATCGACGAGATCCGCTGGACCCCGCCCTGGATCGCGGTGAGCGCGCCGGGCAGCTCGCGCGCCAGGTACGGCAGGTCGATGGTCTCGAGCGCCGGGGGTTCGGCGGCGCGGTCGTGCAGCCGGTCGACCGCGTGCAGCAGGTCGTTGGTCGCCTCGCTGACGAACTCGAGCTGGTCGCCGACGTACTGCAGGGGATTGTTGATCTCGTGGGCGATGCCGGCGGCGAGCTGGCCGACCGCCTCGAGCCGGTGCGAGACCCGCATGTCGCTCTCGACCCGGTCGCGCCACGCGATTCCCTCGGCGAGCCGCTTGTTGGCCGCCTCGAGCTGGGCGGTCCGGGCGCGGACCGCGGCCTCGAGCTCGTCGACGTGGACCCGCGCGGCGCGCTGCAGCCGCCACTTGGTGGTCAGCGCGTGCGCCGCCTGGGTCAGCTCGACCGCGGCGAACGGCTTCTTGAGCACGAGCAGGGCGTCGGTGTCGCCGAACTCGGCCTCGAGCTCGCCGGGATCGACCGAGCCCCCGGTGCAGAAGATCGCCTGCAGATCGGGGACCAGCCGCCAGATCCTCTGCAGGGTCTCGATCCCGCCCCAGCCCGGCATGTTGAGATCGAGAATGACCAGCGCGTAGTCGTCGCGGCGGATCACGCCGGCCTCGACCTCGGCCAGCGCGCTCGGGCCATCGAACGCCGAGCTGACGTCGAACGCGCGGAGCATGTAGCTGACCGCGCGGTGGAGCCCGCGATCGTCGTCGACGAACAGGATGCGCCGTGCGGGCGTCATGCCGTGATCCGGAAGAGGCCCGAGAACATCCCGGGCGGCAGGTTCCTGATCCGCTCGATGAAGCTCGAGGTGATCTCGTAGCCGCGCGCGACCAGCAGGTTGCCGGTCGCGAACCGCACGTCCTCGGCGAGGACCATGCCGGCGACCAGGTGATGCGCGGCGACGGTCCGGGCCGCCGGCGCCAGGACGCGGTCGTGGTACAGCCGCTTGGCCGCGGCGAGCACCTCGGGATCGTAGACCTCGCCGCGGTGCTCGGCCTGCTGGACCAGCAGCTCGTACGTCGACGGCGCGCGCTCGCTGCGGCTCGACTCGACCGCCTCGAGGTCGTTGGCGATCCGCAGCAGGTGGGCGCCGAGCTCGACCAGCTGGGTCGTCGGGTCGGTCGCGACCTTGCGCGGCGGCGGCGCGACGTGGAGCGCGAGCATGGCCCGGACGACCTCGAGCCGCGGGATGTTCGCGAGCAGCTGCTCGGTCATCGCCGGCGCGCGCGCGACGCTGTCCTGCTCTGCGGCGGTCAGCGGCAGCTTGTGCTCGAGCTTCTCGGCCAGCTCGTGGGGCAGCACGATCGCGCCGAGCTGCGACGCCAGCGCCGCGATCTCGAGCTGCCACGAGTCGGCGAGGCCCAGCTCGCGCGCCAGGTCCAGCACGCGGGTCTTGATCTGGTTGGCGCGGCCGAACGCCGCCGGGCTGGCGATCGCGAGCACGTCGATCAGCATCTTGACGCTGCCGCGCAGGGTCTGCTCGAGCAGCACCTTCTCGGCGTGGATCAGCCGGTGCTGCTGGACCGCGCTGTCGATCGCGCCGCGCAGGGTGTCGCGCGGGCACGGCTTGGTCAGGAACCGGAAGATCTGGCCCTGGTTGACCGCGCGGATCGTCGCGTCGATGTCGGCCTGCCCGGTCAGGAGGATCCGCACCGCATTGGGCGCGACCTCCTTGGCCCGGGACAGGAACGCCGCGCCGTCCATCTTCGGCATCCGCATGTCCGAGACGATCACCGCGACGTCGGGGTACGCGCGCAGGTGCTCGAGCCCGCTCTCTCCGCTGACCGCGGTGAAGACCTCGAAGCCGCGGCGCAGGTTGACCGCGACCGCCTCGAGCACCGACGGCTCATCGTCGACGAACAGCACGCGCGGGGCCGGGCCCGTGCTGGCGACCATCATACGGCTGCCCTCGCGGTCTCGATCCAGCCGTCGACCAGGTGGGCGTTGCCGGCGCGCTCGAGCGACTCGAGGTTGAGCCCGGGCGAGCGGCCCGGCGGCTGGGTCAGCGCGTCGGCGACGTGGACGATGCTGGCGGCCTGGCGCCGGGCCTCGGGCGCGCTGCCCGGATCGTTGTGGTACTGGACGCCGTCGACCAGCACGCTGGGCAGGCCCCAGATCGCGAGCAGCCTCGCGCCGACGTCGGCGTGGGTCACGCCGAACAGGTCGCGCTCGACCTCGAGCCGGTCCTCGCCGCGCTTGACCCGGTCGGTGAACACCTCGAACTCGGCGCGCCGGCACACCGCGAGCACGACCAGGCCGACGTCGTGGAGCAGCGTGGTCGCGAACACCTCGTCGCGCTGCGACGGCTGGGCGAACGACCTGGCGAGCATCGCCGCGCGCATCGAGGTCTGCTGGATGTCCTGCAGCGAGAACCCGCGGCCGTTGTCCATCTCGGGCGAGGCGAACACCGACGCGGTCAGCGCGATGTAGCGCAGCCGGTCGATGCCGAGCAGCGCGACCGCCTGGTGGATCGACGTCGTCGACTGGCCGGTGCCGAAGTACGCCGAGTTGATCAGCTGGAGCAGCTTGGCCGACAGCGCCGGGTCGCGCGACACGACCTTGGCGACGTCGGCGACCCCGGCGGTCGGCGACTGCATCAGCCGCGACAGCTCGAAGTAGACGTCGGGCGGGGTCGGCAGCTTGTCGACGCCGCCGACGATCTGGCGGATCAGGTTGTCGCGCGCGACGTTGGTGCCGTCGAGGCTGCGCTCGATCGCGCCGCGCAGCGTGGTCGCGTCGCACGGCTTGCTCAGCAGCTGGTGGAGCGCGGGCAGGGCGCGGACGATCGCCTCGCGGTCGGCGTGGCCCGACAGCATGATCCGGACGGTGGCCGGGCACTCGTCCTTGATCACGTTGAGCAGCATCGCGCCGTCGATGCCCGGCATCCGCATGTCCGACACCACGATGTCGAACGGCGCCTTGCGGATCTCGTCGAGCGCGAGCTGGCCGCCGAGCGCGAACACCATGTCCCAGCGCTTGCGGTCGCGGTAGAGCAGGTTTTGCAGGCCGGCGAGGATCGCCGGCTCGTCGTCGACGAATAGGATGCGTTTCTTGTCGGTCATGCTGATCCGCGTCTGGCTCGCCTCTCCAGATCCTGCGGATCGAATCGGCCGGTCAGGGGGCGGATTGACCAGGGAAATCCCTGATCCCGACCGATCTTGTCCGGCCGTGCTAGTGCTGGTGCGGCGGCTTGACCCGCGGCGAGGCGGCGAGCTCGGCCAGCTGCTCGCGGAGCAGCCAGGTCGGCTGCTCGTAGACGTCGTCGATCATGCTCTCGAGCGACGGCAGGGCGGCCGCCTCCTGGCGGGCGATCGACTCGCGGACCTCGGTCTCGAAGGTCTGCGCCAGCTGGTCGCGCTCGCCGGCGGCGAGCCAGCCCCGGCCGGTCAGGTAGGTCTCGAGCCGGCGGATAGGATCGCGCTGGCTCTTCCACTGCTCGGTGATCGACTCGTCGCGGTAGCGCGACGGATCATCCGAGGTCGAGTGGGCCTCGACCCGATAGGTGACCAGCTCCAGGAAGCTCGGGCCGTCGCCGCGCCGCGCCTTGTCGGCCGCGTACTTGACCGCGTGGTACACGGCGAGCGCGTCGTTGCCGTCGACCCGCAGGCCTTCGAGGCCGTAGCCGCGCGCCTTGATCGCGATCGACGACGCCGCGGTCTGCGCGTTGCCCGGCGTCGAGATCGCCCACTGGTTGTTCTGACAGATCAGCACGCACGGCGCCTTGGCCACGCCGGCGAAGTTGAACGCGACGTGGAAGTCGCCCTCGCTGGTGCCGCCGTCGCCCATGAACCCGAAGCAGACCTTGCCCTTGTCGCCCTTGAGCTTCATCGCCATCGCGATGCCGACCGCGTGCGGGATCTGGGTCGACACGCACGACGACATCACGACGTAGTTGTGGGCGCGGTCGCACGGGTGGCACGGCAGCTGGCGGCCCTTGGTCGGATCGAGCGAGTTGCCGTAGTTCTGCGCCAGGTACGAATCGGTGGTCATGCCGCGGAACAGGCCGACGCCGGCCTCGCGCAGCGCCGGCACGATCCAGTCCTGGGGCTCGCTCGCCGCCGCCGAGCCGACGACCGCGGCCTCCTGGCCGGTGGCCCCGCCGTAGAACCCGATCCGGCCCTGGCGCTGCAGCGCCAGCATGCGGGTGTCGGTCACGCGGAGCCGCACCATGCCCTCGAACAGCGTGCGGGCGACCGCGCGGTCGAGCTCGGCCAGCTGCGCGGCCGCGGCGCCGTCGGCCACCGTGCCGTCCTCACGGATCAGCTGGAACAGGCCGAGCGCCTTGGCGTCGTCGTCGCCGCCGAAGAACGGGTGGGCGGCCACTACACCATCTCCATGAACATCGTCGTCGGGTCCTCGAGCAGCGCCTTGACGTCCTGGACGAACATCGCGCCGTCCCAGCCATCGGCGAGCCGGTGATCGACCGACAGCGACAGGTTCATCAGGTGGCGGATCACGATCTGGCCGTGGCGGACCGCGGGGCGCTCCTCGATCTTGTGGACGCCGAGGATCGCGACCTCGGGGAAGTTGATGATCGGCGTGGCGTGCAGGCCGCCCAGCTTGCCGAGCGAGCTGATCGTGAACGTCGAGCCGCTCAGCTCCTCGCGGGTCGCCGTGCCGCTGCGCACCGACTCGCCCAGGCGGTCGATCTCGCGCGACATGTCGAAGATCGAGCGCTTGTCGGCGTCGCGCACGACCGAGACCACGAGGCCGTGCGGACCCTGGGCGGCGATGCCGACGTGGTAGTACTTCTTGCGGACGATCTCCTGCGTCGCCTCGTCGAGGCTGGCGTTGAGCTGCGGCCACTTCTTGAGGCCGGACACCACCGCCTTGACGATGAACGGCAGATAGTTGAGCTTGACCCCGCGCTCGGACGCGCGCGACTTGGCGCGATCGCGGACGGCGACGAGCTCGGTCATGTCGACTTCTTCGACGTAGGTGAAGTGCGCCGCGGTGTGGACCGAGCGCGCCATCGCGTCGGAGATGCGCTTGCGCATGCCGCGCAGCGGGATCCGCTCCTCGTCGCCGGCGGCAGCCGCCGGCGCCACGTGGCCACGTGCCTCGGGCGCAGGCGCAGCAGGCGCGTGGCCGTTGCTCTTGAAGCCGCGGACATCTTCGGCGGTGACCCGGCCGTGCTTGCCGGTCGCCGGGACGCGGCCGATCTCGACGTTGAGCTGCCGGGCGAGGCGGCGCGTGGCGGGCGTGGCGAGCACGCGCGCCGCCGGTGCCGACGCGGCTGCCGCGGGCGCGGCCGGGACCGTCGCGGCCGTCGCTGCGTGCGCGGCCGGCGCTGCGTGCGCCGTCGGCGCTGCGTGCGCGGTCGGCGCGAGGGCCGGGGCCGCGTGGCCATGCGGCGCGGGCGCTGGGGCCGCATGGCCATGCGGCGCAGGCGCCGGCGCGGCCTTCGCGCCGGCGTCCTCCTCGATCGCGACCAGGATCTGCCCCACCGGGCAGATCGCCCCGTCCGGATAATGGATCTTCGCGATCGTCCCGGCGCGCGGCGACGGCAGCTCGACCGTGGCCTTGTCCGTCATCACGTCGACCAGCGGCTGGTCGAGCTTGACCTTGTCGCCCTCCTTGACCTTCCAGGTGACGATCTCACCCTCGACGACGCCTTCGCCGATGTCCGGCATGTAGAAGTTGAAGGTCATGGTCACCACTCCAGGGTCTGGCGGATCGCCGCCATCACGCGATCTGCGTTGGGCAAGTACTCGTGCTCGAGGCTGTACGGGAACGGCGTGTCGAGGCCGGCGACCCGCAGGATCGGTGCTTCCAGGTGCGCCATCGCGCGCTCCTGGATCGACGCCACCAGCTCGGCGCCAAAGCCACAGGTCTTCGGCGCCTCCTGGACGATCACCACGCGGCCGGTCTTCTGCACGCTGGTGAGGATCGTCGCGAGGTCGAACGGCATCAGCGTGCGCAGGTCGACGACCTCGGCCGAGATCCCCGCCGCCTCGGCGAGCCGGGCCGCGTCCTCGGCGATCGTCACCATGCCGCTCCACGCCAGGATCGTGACCTGCGTGCCCTCGCGGACCACGCCGGCCTTACCGATCTCGACCGTGTACTCGCCCTCGGGGACCTCGCCGCGGCTCGCGCGATAGATCCGCTTGGGCTCCATGAACACGACCGGGTCGTTCTGCCGCATCGCCGCGAGCAGCAGGCCCTTGGCGTCGTACGGGTTGCTCGGCGTGATCACCACGAGCCCGGGCGTGTGCACGAACAGCGCCTCGGGCGACTGCGAGTGATAGTGGCCGCCGCGGATCCCGCCGCCGACCGGCGTGCGGATCACGACCGGACACGGATAGTGACCGCCCGACCGGTAGCGAAACTTTGCCAGCTCGTTCACGATCTGATCGAACGCCGGGAAGATGAAGTCGCCGAACTGGATCTCGGGCACCGGCCGGAGGCCATACAGGGCCATGCCGATCGCGGTGCCGATGATGCCGGCTTCGGCGAGCGGCGTGTCGATCACGCGATCACCGCCGAACTCGTCGTACAGACCACTCGTAGCCCGGAACACGCCGCCGAACTTGCCAACGTCTTCGCCGAGCACGATCACGCTCGGATCGATCCGCATCTGCGTCTGGAGCGCGCTCCGAACCGCTTCGATAATATTCATCGTGGGCATCGGAAGGGGGCGGGTTCGGTGTAGTCGGCACCGCGGACGTAGTCAAGCTACCCGGGCGACGTCGTGGTGCCATTCCGGCCGCGTCGCGTTGCGTGACGCAGCGCGTGCGATGATAGTGACTCGTGCTCTGGATCCTCCTGGTGCTGCTCATGGTTGGTGGCGCCGCGACCGTCGCGGCGAGCGTGCGTCGCAAGGCGCTGGCCGCCGGTGGTGGCGGCCACGCACCGCGCGCGCTGCCGCCGGCCGAGACCGAGGAGCGCACCGCGCGCGATCCGCGGATCGCCGACGTGCTGACGATCGACGGCCGCGACTTCGTGGTCGAGGGCCTGATCAACTACGACGAGGATGGCCACCGCTGGACCGGCGCGCGCGTCGCCGACGGCAACGACGTCAAGTGGCTGCTCGTCGGCCTCGAGCGCACCGGCACCAGCTCGATGCGGCTCCTGACCCAGGACGAGTCGACCCAGATCGCCGGCTATCCACCCGAGGTCCTGGTGATCGGCGAGCTGCGCTACGCGCTCGACAAGCGCGGCGCCGCGACCTGCACGCTGTTCGGTGAGCTCGGCCCGCTCGGCGCGCTGAAGAAGGGCCGCCCCGAGGGCCACGTCGAGCGCGCGCGGTGGTGGCTGTACACTGCGCCCGGCGACGACACGCTGATGCTCGAGCAGTGGGGCAGCGACTATCGCCTGCTGCGCGGCAAGAAGATCGTCGACGGCACGATCGACATCCTGCCGGGCTCGTAGGTTCGCTAGCGCGGCAGATCGAAGATGAACGTCGTGCCCTGGCCCGACGTCGACCGCGCGGTCAGCGTGCCGCCGTAGCTCTCGACGATGCCGCGCGCCACCGGCAGGCCAAGGCCGGTGCCCCGGTCCTCCGACTTGGTGGTGAAGAACGGCTCGAAGACCCTCTCGAGGTTCTCGGCCGCGATGCCCGCGCCGGTGTCGCGGACCTCGCACACCACGCGCTTGCCGTCGGCGCTGGGGTGGACGTCGACCGTGATCTCGCCGTTGCGCTCGCCGATCGCGTCGACCGCGTTGACGACCAGGTTGACCAGGATCTGCTCGATCCGCGTGCGGTTGACCGTGACGATCAGCGGCTCGGGGCCGACCTCGGTCACGACGTTCAGCCGCCGCAGCTTGCCCGCGCCGCGCAGCATCGAGATCACGTCCTTGACCACCGCGTTCAGATCGATCGGCCCGACGTGATCCGGGCCGGGCCGCGCGAGCTGCATCAGCCGCTTGCCGTGCTCGGTGATGTGCTCGGCGACGCGCTCGAGATCGGGCAGCAAGGTCCGGGTCAGCGCCGTGACGTCCTCGTTGGCGCCGAGCGCGGCCAAGAGCTCATCGACCGCGGCGACCTGGATCTGGGCGATGTTGCGCAGCTCGTGACCGACGCCGCCGGCGAGCGTGCCCAGGGTCGCACGGCGCTCGGCGTGGAGCAGCGACTTGCGGGTCTCGTCGAGCTGCTCCTCGATCGAGGCCTTGGCCGCGCGCAGCTCGTCCTCGGCCTTCTTGCGCCGTGCGATCTCGGATTCCTTGGCGGTCAGCAGCTCGCGGATCTCGCGGATGTCGCGCGCGACGATCACGATGCCCTGCAGCGCGCCGTTCGACATGACCGGCGACGCGGTCACCGACACCGGAATCGGCTGGCCGGTCCGCGGCACGAGGAACGACTCCTCGCGGCGCAGCACGATGCCTTCCTCGACCCGGCGGCGCACGACTGTCCGTAGCCCGGACGCCTCGTCCACCAGGACCTTGGCGACCGGCATGCTGCGCATCTCGTCGACCGAGTAACCGGTGAGGCTCGATGCGGCCGTGTTGGTCAACACGATCGCACCTTCCATGTCGACCACCAGCACGGCGTCGACCATCGCCTCGATGACGTTCTCGAACACCTGCGGATGGAACATTACCATGTCTCGGCGAGCTGCTGGCCTGCGACGGCAACCGGTGGTTACACTGTTGCGTGGCTCGTTGCACGACCTGTCATCGTCGACTCGCGTCGGGCCGATGTGCGGTGCATGGCGACGTGTCGATCCCGCCCGATCCTGCGGCAGATGTGCGGCCGGGCCCGCCTCCCGTCTGGGCCGAGCCTGTCGGCGCGTGCATCGGCAGCGGCGGGTTCGCGTCGGTGTGGGAGATTCCCGGAGGCGTGCTCAAGGTCGCGCACGCCGATCACGAGCTCGCGCGGGCGCGGATGGCGCGCGAGGCCGAGGCCCTGGCGCAGATCTGTGCACCCGCCGTCCCGCGGCTGCTCGGCCACGGCCGGCTCGCCGACGGCGT
>DASWOO010000241.1:0-1516 GCA_036404335.1 Kofleriaceae bacterium | reverse complement strand
TGTGCAGGTCGAAGGTCATCATCCGCAGCGGGCCTTCGAAGTTCGCGGCGGGCAGGCCGAGCGCCTTGCCGATCGCCGCGGGGTCGTGGTGGCCGTTGGTCATCGACTGCGCGACGGCGTCGTGGATCTTGGCGGCGGGCGCGACGAACACGTAGCAGCCGGTGTCGTTGCAGCGGCCCCAGTCCTTGGCGCCCGCCTTGACCACGAAGTTCTGGTACGCCGTGTCCTTCATCAGCCACGACACCTTGCCGTCGGGGAAGTTCTTCGCCAGGTGCTCGGCGGTGCTGAACGGCTTCGCGCGCTCGTCGGCTTCCTTGAGGGTCTGCGCCTGATGCACGTCGCACGACGCGCCCGCGGTCACGGCCGGCGGCGGCTGCTCGGTGGCGGGGGGCGGGGGCGTCGGCGGCTTGTGGCTGCCGGCGCAGGCGATCAGGAAGACAAGCGAGAGGGCACGCAGGCTGGACGTCATCGCGCGGCAGCATGGCGAGCCGGCGGTCCGCGCCGGCCGCCGTGACGTGCGGCCAAACGCGGCGGCGGCGTGGCACTATGGGGCGCATGATCGTGCAGCTCGACGACGCCGACCTGCCGGCCCTCGTCGCCCACATCGCCCGCCACGGGGCCGAGTCCGGCAACGACGGCGACCTGATCTTCCGGCCGCGTTCGGCCAAGACCGCGACGATCGATGACCTGGCGACGATCGAGCGACACAAGCTGGGCTGGGCGCAGCCGCTGGACGAGCCGTTCTGGCTGCGGACCTGGGGCGTCGGCCTGGGCCGCCGGATCGTCGGCCACCTCGACCTGCACGGCGGCCGGATGACGTCGGAGGCGCACCGCTGCTTGCTCGGCATGGGCCTCGAGCGCGAGGTGCGCGGCCAGGGCTGGGGCCGCCAGCTGCTCGAGGCGGCGATCACCTGGGCGCGCGACGCGGGCCTGGCGTGGATCGATCTCGGCGTGTTCGCGCACAACCCCCGGGCGCGCCGGCTGTACGAGTCGGTCGGGTTCGAGACCGTCGGCGTCACCGCCGATCGCTACCGGGTCGACGAGCGCTCGATCGACGACGTCTCGATGGCGCTCAAGCTGTAGGCGCGTGCTTGCCAGGCGAACCGGGTACGATGCCGCGGATGCGCACCTGGCTCGTGGGGCTCGTGTTTCCGCTGTCCGTCTCGATGATCGCGCGCGCGGATGACCTCGCGGCTCGCGCCAAGCGCGTCCACGCGGAGGCGATCGTCGTCGACTCGCACATCGACGCGCCCGACGAGCTGTCGAGCAAGTGGGCCGACCTGGCCGAGCCGGGCGCGACCAAGCACCTCGACCTCCCGCGCGCCCGTGCCGGCGGGCTGACCGCGCCGTTCTTCTCGATCTACGTCGCGGCGAGCTACGCCGATCACGGCGCGGCGCGCCGGGCGCTCGAGCTGATCGACATCACCCACCGCACGGTCGACGCCCACCCCGCCGATCTGGTGATGGCGGCGTCGCCGGCCGAGATCCGCGCCGCCAAGCGCGCCGGCAAGATCGC
>DASWOO010000240.1:0-6140 GCA_036404335.1 Kofleriaceae bacterium | reverse complement strand
AGCGCGATCTCGCCGATCTCGTCGAGGAACGCGGTGCCGCGATGCGCGACCTCGAGCAGGCCGAGCTTGCTGGTCGCCGCGCCGGTGAACGAGCCGCGCTCGTGGCCGAACAGCTCGCTCTCCAGCAGCTCGGGTGACAGCCCGGCGCAGTTGATGTCGACGAACGGCTCCTCGGCGCGCGGCCCGTGCTCGTGGAGCCAGCGCGCGAGCACGCCCTTGCCGACGCCGGTCTCGCCGGTGATCAGCACCGGCGTGTGACTGTCGAGCACCTGATGGGCCTCGTCGAACAGTCGCCGGATCACCGGGCTGTTGCCGGCGAACGGATCGAGCCGGCTGCGATCTTCGTGCGCCGATCGCGCCACCGCCCGGCGCCGGTCCCGATAGCTCTCCAGCACGCGCTGGACAACTGCCAGTAACGCGGCCGGGAAGATGGGTTTTGTCAGAAAATTCTCGGCACCGTGTTTCATCGCCTGCACGGCGAGATCGAACGACGGATGACCGGTCAGCATGAGGAGCGGCACACGCTCGTCGATCCGGTGCAGCGTCCGGATCAGATCGAGGCCGTTCCCGTCGGGCAGGTTGTGATCGACGATCGCCAGATCGGGCGCGTGCTCGCGAAACTGGTGCTCCCCGGCCTGCGCCGTGGCGGCCTCGTGCATCGCGTAGCCCCGCGCACGCAAGAACGCGGTCATCGCCTCCCGCACATCGGGGTCGTCGTCGACGATGAGAATAGAGCTCCCCGAGGTCGACACTCGATTTCAAAGTACGAGCAGCATGGGAGCGGGTCAATCACCAAGGCGAGCAGACTCGAGAACGATCACAGCGCGACGCCGGCCGGATCGCCGGCGATCCGGTCCGTGCACAGCCTGGAAGAATTTTCTCGACCAGCTGTGATCCGACCGCATCTTGCCGGCCAGGTTCATGTGGGCGGGCGTTAGCTTCGCGCTAGCTCCGCGGTAGGCTGCTTTACCCGGCGGGGTTTCCTTGACCCAGGTACATTGTATTGAGCGCATTGAATTCCGCCGGATATAAATCAGATAATCACGGACTCAGACGGCCACGCAGTTACCAATTCTCGCAAGGTTGCACACCAGTTCCGAGTCGCGCTGTCCGAGTTCCGGACGTCGCGTCCGGACTCCCGGACTCGCGCCGATGTGGGCATCCGCGTAACCGCCGAGAACACGTCAGCCGTTGACGTGGCGTGGGGCTTGCCTCGGGGAGGACCGGGTTAACGGTCATGACCTCGCAATCGCTCGACAGCCGGCTGCATCTGGGTGACATCAGCGCACCTCTCGCGGTGCTCGATAGCGGCGCGCGCGTACTCGATGCCACACCGTCGGCGGTTGCGCTGCTGTCGCGGTTTCAGCTCGCGAGTAAGTTACCGGCGCCACTCGCGCCTGATCTCGCACGCGAGCTCGCCAGCACCCCCTTCGGCGTGCCGATCACCTGGCGGCCGAAGACCGAGCTCGACGCGGTGATCGGATGCACCCGCTACCAGATGGGCGAGGACCGGGATCTGCTGTTGATGCGCGAGATCACCGAACAGCAGCGCGCGCTGTCGCGCCGCATGCACCGTCAGCGGTTGGAGGAGACCGGCCGGATCGCGGCGCTGATGGCGCACGATCTGCGCACGCCGCTGTCCTCCATCGTCTACAACGTCGACGTCCTGGCGTCGCGCGCGGGCGAGCTCGGCTCGGCCACCGCCCAGGAGCTGCTGCACGAGACCAAGCTCGCCGCCGATCAGATGCGGCGCGCGATCGCCGGCCTGCTCGACTTCGTGCGGCTCGGCCCGCCGGTGACCTCGGTGCAGTCCCTGCGCGAGATCTTCGATCGGGTGTCGAGCCTGCTCCGGCCGATGTTCCGCGCCGGCAGCCACGAGCTGCGCTGCGACCTGGCCGATGACCAGGTCCGGATCCGCGGCAACCCGCTGACCCTCGAGCAGATCTTCGTCAACCTGCTGATGAACGCGATGGAAGCGGGGACGCAACCGGTGCACATCCAGATCACCGCCGAGCCGATCTCGGCCGCCGCGGCCGGGCTGTGGCCCCGGCGGGCCAGCGCCGACGCCATGGTGCTGATCCGGGTGATCGATGATGGCCCGGGGATCCCGCCCGACCTGGCCGGCACCGTGTTCGAGCCATTCGCGACCTCGAAGGCGAGCGGGACCGGGCTTGGCCTGACCATCGCACGCGAGGCCGCCCAGTCGCTCGGCGGCCAGCTGAACCTCGAGCGCACCACCAGTGGCTGCGCATTTGCTGTCGTGCTCCCCACCGCCGGTCCGGAGGCTGCCGAATGACGTCCGTGCTGATCGTCGATGATGACGCCGCGTTTCGCACCACGATCGGGCGCGATCTGGGCGCCCAGGGCTTCACCGTGTCGCTGGCCAAGGACGCCGACGAGGCGACCCAGCTGCTCAGCGGCCAGGCGATCGACGTCCTGCTCACCGATCTGCGGATGCCGGGCGAGGACGGCATCGATCTGCTCGGCAAGGTCCGGACGGTCGCGCCGCGCACCCGGGCGATCCTGATGAGCGGCTACGCCAGCGCCCGCGACTACCAGCGCGCGATCGAGTGCGGCGCGGTGCGCGTGCTGTCCAAGCCGTTCACGCCGAGCGAGCTGCTCCAGGCGATCCGCCAGGCCGTCGAGTGCGAGACCGGGTTCCGCGGCTCGATCCACGGCCTGTCGCTCGTCGATCTGCTGCAGATGTTCCACTACGCGCGGCGGTCGCTGGCGATCGTCGTCGACGGCCTCGCGCCCGGCCACGTGTTCCTCGAGGACGGCCACGTCATCCACGCGGTGTATCGCGACCTGCAAGGCGAGCCCGCGCTGCGCGCGATCCTGTCGATGCCGGCCGGCTCGCTGCGCACGATGGTGCTGCCGCACGCCACGCCGCACAGCATCGCCCGCGACTTCCAGACCCTGCTGCTCGACACGCTGCGCACGGTCGACGAGGAAGCGGCGGCCGCGGCCAGCTGGGACTTCGAGGAGATGGCCGAGCCCGCGGTGGCGACCTCGCCCGAGCTCGAGCTCGTGGTCGAGAAGCTGCGCCGGCTCGACGGCTACGCCGCGGCGATGATGATCGATAGCCAGAGCGGCGTCGTGCTCGGCGGCGACGGCGACGTGTCGAGCCCGGAGATCCAGGCGGCGGCGGCCGGCTACTGCGAGCTGTATCGCATGGAGTGCGCGCTGGTCGACCGGCTCGGCGTCGCCGACGAGATCGAGGACGTGGTGATCACGATGTCGAAGCAGTATCACGTGCTGCACGCGGTGGCCGGCGCGCCGTCGCTGCTGCTGTGCGTGGCGCTCGACCGCGACACGGCGAGCCTGGGCCTGGCGCGCTACGCGATCGCCGCAGCGGACCAGCTGGCGCGCGGCTCGCTCCGCATGGAGTCGCTATGATGGCCAACCTGGTCGAGCTGCTGTCGGCGGTCGAGGAACGCCCGGCGTCGGAGAGCGGCGCCTTCGTGTTCGACGGCGACGCATCGGCCGGCGTGGTCGACTCGGTGCTGGTCGAGACCAGCCAGGTGTGCTGGGCGGCGGCGCCGGGGCGGGGCGCGCGGCTGCGCGACCTCTTGCGCCGCAACGCCGACCGCCGGCTCGACGACCGCGACCTCGACGACGCGTTCGCGCGCTGCCGCGACGAGCGCCGGCCGCTGGGCGACGTGCTTTGCGAGCGCGAGCTGATCTCCGACGCCGGGCTGCGCGCGGCGCTCAAGCAGCACACCGTCGAGTCGCTGATCGCGCAGTGCGATGGCGACCGCGAGGTGACGTGGGTGCCGCACCGCCAGCGCGGCTACCACGCGCGCTTCACGTTTCCGCCGACCGAGCTGCTCGCCCAGGCCGGCGCCGAGCTGTATCCTCGCGAGGCCTCGAGCCTCGACGCCGAGCACCTCGCCCTGCCCGCGGTCCGGTCCGCCGGCTCGTTCGCGATCGACGACGACGACGAGGCCGTCGCCATCCGGGTCGACGGCACCGCCGCGCTGCCGGTCCGCACCCTGCTCGAGCTCGGCAACTGGGCCGCCTCCGCGCTCGCCGCGTGCAACGGGTTCTCGCCCGCGGTCATGGCCCGCGCGGTCGCCGAGGTCTCGGGCGCCGCCGCGCTCGGCTGGCGCTCGGCGCGCCGGCTGGTCCACGTCATCGTGATCGACGAGCCCGCGGCGCTGTCCCAGGCCGTCGCCGCGCTCGCGCAACGCAATCATCCCGCCGTGCTGTCGTCTCGACTCGCTGCTCTACAACCCCAGTCGCATCACTGATCAGGAGAATGCTCAATGGCTACCACGAAAGAAATCCTTCCCAGGCTCATGGAAATCGACGGCTGCGTCGGTTGCTGCATCGTCGATAGCAACAGCGGCATGATGCTCGGCGCCTCCGGCGGTGGCGCGATGAACCTCGAGGTCGCCGCGGCCGGCAACACCGAGGTCGTGCGGGCGAAGCGCAAGACGATGAAGGCGCTCAACATGAACGATCAGCTCGAGGATATGCTGATCACGCTCGGCCGCCAGTACCACCTGATCCGCCCGCTCTCGATCAACGATGCGCTGTTCATCTATCTGGTGCTCGACAAGACCAAGGCCAACCTGGCGATGGCCCGCTATCAGCTCACCGCCCTCGAAAAAGATCTCGTCATCTGATCGTCCAGCTCACCGCGCTCTCATCCAGGAGATATCGATGCCGTCCGAAAAGCAGATCGTAGAAACCTTCGACAAGATCGCGGCGGAGATGCCCGGCTACATGGCGGCATCCCTGGTCGATCTCGACTCGGGCATGACGCTCGGCCTCAAGTCGGTTCGCCCCGACTTCGACCTCGCCGCGGCCAGCGCCTACAACAGCGAGATGGTCAAGCAGAAGCAGAAGATCATGAAGGCGCTGAACCTGCGGACCACGCTGGAGGACATGCTGATCACGCTCGGTGATCAGATCCACGTCATCCGGCTGGTCACGCCGACGACGTTCATCTATCTGTGCGTCGATCGATCGCAGTCGAACCTCGCGATCGTTCGCAACGTCCTGGCCAAGCACGCCCAGCACTTCGTCTAGCCCGCCATGGCCGTGATCGACAGCGACGCCGGGGAGATCGTGATCCGGCTGGTCTACGATGGCCCGCCCGAGGCCGGCAAGACGACTAGCCTGCGCGCGCTCGCCGGCAGCCTGACCCGGCCCAGTCAATCTCCCGCCGAGGACGATCGCGGCCGCACGCTGTGGTTCGACTGGATGGAGTACATCGGCGGCCGGTTCGAGGGCTGCCAGATCCGCTGCCAGATCGTCAGCGTCGCCGGCCAGCGCGAGCTTGCCGCCCGGCGCCGCCGCGTGATCGCCGGCGCCGACGTCGTCGTGTTCGTCGCCGACAGCGCGGCCGGCGAGCTGCCGACGACGATGGCCTATCTCGGCGAGCTGCGCGAGATGCTCGCCGAGGTCCAGCCGCCCGTCGGCGTGATCCTGCAGGCCAACAAGCGCGACCTGCCCGACGCCGTGCCCCTGGCCCAGCTGCGCACGGCGATCGCCGAGCTCGGCTGGCCGGTCGGCCTGGTCGAGTCGACCGCGGCGGCCGGCACCGGCATCCGCGAGACCTTTGTCTACGCCGTCCGCCTCGCGCTCGATCGCGTCCGGGAGCAGCTCGCCGGCGGGCCGATCACCGACATCCCGGCCGGCACCGCGGGCACGGCCGACCAGCTGCTCGCCGCGCTCCGCGCCGACGAGGCCGAGCAAACGGCGCAGGCCGAGGCCGACCTGTTCGCCGGCGCGGAGATCCGCCCCGAGGACATCGACGGGCTCGACTTCCTGCCGGTCGAGGAGGTCGACGCGCACAGCCTCGCGGCCGAGCTGTTTCGCGACGTGATCGCCGCCGAGCCCGCGGCGCCTGTGGCCCCGGTGCCTGCGCCCAGGCCGGCGAGCCTGACGTCCGCCGCGCCGCGCCCGCCGACCCCGTCGGTGCCGAGCGGCGCGATCTGGCCGCCGGTCGAGGGCCGCGCGATCCTCCAGGAGCTGTCGGCGGTGGATCTGTCACCGCGCCGGCTGTCGACCGGCGACTGGGTCGCGGGCCTGGGCACCGGCTGGCGCGTGATGTCCGGCCGCGACGCGATCTACGACTCGCTCGACGACGGCCGCGCCGCGCTGATCCAGTGGGCGCGCCTGCACTCCAC
>DASWOO010000239.1:0-1688 GCA_036404335.1 Kofleriaceae bacterium | reverse complement strand
CTGTACGACGTGACCCGGCTGCGCGCGCTCGAGGCGGTGCGCCGCGAGTTCCTGTCCAACGCGGCGCACGAGCTGCGCACGCCGGTGACATCGATCCAGGGCTACGCCGAGACCTTGCTGGCCGGCGGCGTCGACGGCGAGACCACGAGCGAGTTCCTGACGACGATCCACCGCAACGCCCAGCGGATCGCGGCGCTGGTCGCCGACCTGCTGGTGCTCGACTCGCTCGAGGGCCGCGCCGAGCGGGTGCCGACCCGGGCGCCGATCGACATCGCGCAGGTCGTCGGCGACGCGGTGCGGACCGCGCGCGGCGTCCGGCCGCACGCCCGGGTCGAGGTCGCCGTGTCGCCGGGGCTCGCGGTGCTCGGCAGCCGCGATGGCCTCGATCACATCGTGCAGAACCTGATCGACAACGCGATCAAGTACGGCAACGACACCCAGGTCGTGGTCGAGGCCCGGCAGGATGGCAAGCACGTCCAGCTGACCGTCGCCGATCGCGGCCCCGGCATCCCGGTCGGCCACGAGGACCGCGTGTTCGAGCGGTTCTACCGGCTCGACGCCGGCCGCAGCCGGGATCAGGGCGGCAGCGGCCTGGGCCTGGCGATCGTCAAGAGCCAGGTCGAGGCGCTCGGCGGCCGGGTCTGGGTCGAGCAGAACGCGCCCGGCGCGCGGTTCGTCGTCGAGCTCGATACTAGTGTTTGAGCTTCGCGGCGCACAGCTTGAACAGCGCGAGGATGTCCGGTAGCTCGGCCTTGAGCGCCAGCTCCCAGTCGAGCTGGGCGTGGTCCCAGCGAGACGCCCAGCTGGCCTTGCGCTGATCGGCCGGGATCTGGTCGTACAGCGGCAGGTTCTTGATCAGCAGCTTGCACTGCATCTTGCTGCTCTGGTCGTCGGGGTAGCGCGACAGCAAGTACTCGCACACCGGCGGCAGCACGAGCTTGGCGTCGGGCATCTGGTCGAAGCGCCAGACCAGGCTCATCAGCTCGATCGCGACGCGCGAGAACCCGGGGTAGAGCTGCGGCGTCAGGTCGCGCTTGACCAGGAACGTCAGCAGCTGGACCTTGCGCCGCAGCTCGTCGGTCTCGCTGCTCTGCAGGCTCGCGAGCAGGGTGTCGACCTGCTTGGCGAACTCGGGGGCCTTGGGATCGAGCGCCTTCCACTGCCGGTCGACCTCGGCGGCCTTGGCCGCGTCGTCGCGCTGGAAGATGATCTGCAGCCGCTCGGTCGCGGTCTTCGCCGCGCGGTAGCCCGGGTCGGCGTCGAGCGCGGCCTGGAACTGCTTGCGGGCCTCGTCCGGATCGCCGCGATCCTTGGCGTCGAGGCCGGCGGAGTACTTCTTCCAGGCGTCGAACGACTGGGTCGCGTTGGACCGGAGCTTGCTGCGCTCGGTGGTCGACAGCTTGACGTCGACCGTCTTGATCAGCAGGTCGACCAGGTCCTTCTCGAGCGCGAAGAAGTCGTCCCGCTTGCCCTCGACCTTGTCGCTCGCCAGGACCTTGCCGGTCGCGACCTCGACGATGCGGACGTCGATCCGCATCGTGTCGCCGGCGATCGCGTAGCCGCCGGTCATGATCAGCTGGGCGGCCAGGCCCTTGCCGAGCTGCTGCGCGGTCCGCGGATCGATGAACTTGCTGTGCGACAGCTTGAGCTCGCCCATCACCTGGTTGAGCTTGTCGCGCTCGACGATC
>DASWOO010000238.1:0-12048 GCA_036404335.1 Kofleriaceae bacterium | reverse complement strand
CGCTGCGGTTGTTCGAGTCGTTCCACTTCGATCGCCGGACCGGGCAGGGCACGGTCGAGAAGCCGGTGTTCTCACGGCGCGGCGATCAGCTGTGCGCGAGCTATCTGCGCGCCTA
The DNA here is from genome assembly GCA_036404335.1 of Kofleriaceae bacterium. Lineage (GTDB taxonomy): Bacteria > Myxococcota_A > Polyangia > Haliangiales > Haliangiaceae > JABFXX01. The sequence continues at coordinate 11,933 of DASWOO010000238.1, read as the reverse complement.
CATCGACGCGGGCCACGCCCAGCCGGGCGCGCCGGCGCTCGACGACGAGGGCCGCGCCGCGCTCGACTGCCTCGACGCCGTGCTCGACCGCCACGACGCGGTGGTCGCGCAGATCCTGCTCGCGCGCGGCGAAGTTCTGCTGTGCAACAACACCGCGCTGCTGCACGCCCGCAGCGAGTTCACCGACGCCGGAGACCCGCGCACCGCGCGGCTCCTCCTGCGCACCTGGATCCGCGCATGATCGACTGGCAGACCAAAGATCTGATCGACCGCGCCGCGCTCGCGGCCGGGTGCCACGGCGAGCTCCACTGGGCGCCGATCACCGCCGTCCACGACCTCGTGCCGCCCGGCCGGCGCTGGACCCTCGTCACCAGCGCCGGCTGGCTGGCGCGCGGCATCGCCGGGCGGATCGGCGGCGATCCGCAGCTCGTGATCGCCGAGCCGCGGCCGCAGCTCGCGCGCCTGCTCGCGCTCGCCGAGCGCCTCGCGCCGCCGGAGGTCATCGTCGCGATCGGCGGCGGCAGCGCGATCGACGCGGCCAAGGCGCTCGCCGCGTTCGAGCTCGCCGGTCGGGATGCCAGCGCGGTGATCCACCACGCGCTCGACGGCGACGCGCTGCCGGCCGGACCCGCGCCCGTGATCATCGCGGCGCCGACCACCGCGGGCACCGGCGCCGAGCTCACGCCGTGGGCGTCGATGTGGCTGGCCGAGCGCAAGTGCTCGCTGCACGATCCCAGGCTCGAGCCGCGCCACGCGGTGATCGATCCCGCGCTGGCGGCGACCATGCCGCGCGAGGTCGCGCTGGCCGCCGGGCTCGACGCCGCGGCGCACGCGATGGAGGCGGTGTGGAACCGCAACCACGCCGCGGCGAGCGACGCGCTGGCCCGGGCGGCGCTCGCGCGGATCGTGCCCGGGCTGCCGCGCCTGCTCGACGGCGAGCCGGTGGCCGAGCAGCTGCAGGTCGGCGCGCTGCTCGCCGGGATCGCGATGCGCCGGACGCAGACCGCGCTCGCGCACTCGATGAGCTACGTGCTGTCGGGCCGGTTCGGCCTGCCGCACGGCCTGGCCTGCGGCTTCACGCTCGGCGAGGTCGCGCGGTTCAACGCCGAGGCCGCACCCGAGCGCCTGGCGCCGATCGCGGCGGCGTTCGGCTGCCGGACCTCGGCGCTCGCGCCGACGATCACCGCGTGGCTCGCGATGCTCGGCGTCGGCCGCGTGCTGCGCCGCCGGCTGCGGCTCCGCGAGCTGCGCGCGCTCGGCGACGAGCTGATCGATGCGCGGCGCGCGCCGAACAACCTGCGCGAGGCCGACGCCGCGCAGGCCCGGGCGCTGGTCTGCGCGGCGTTCGCCCGGCTGACGGTCGAGCCGGTCGAGGTCTCCGACAAATCTTTCGCGCTGGCGAGGTCGTGATGTGTCAATCAGCGATGCGCGTCGTCCTGTGTCCCAACCCGTTTCGCGACTGCCTCGACGCGGCCGCGGTCGCCGCGGCGATGCGCATCGGCGTCGCGCGCGCCGCGCCCGAGGTCGTGTTCGATAGCCTGCCGCTGGCCGACGGCGGCGACGGCTCGGCCGCCGCGGTGATCCGCTACGTCGCGCCCGAGATCGTCGCGACCACCGCGCCCGACGCGCAGGGCGTGCTCGGCCCCGCGCGCTGGCTGCGCTGGGGCGACTGCGCGTTCATCGAGACCGCCGAGACCTGCGGGCTGTCGCGGCTGACCCGGCGCGGCGCCGCGCTGGCGCCCGCCGCGTCGTCGACGTTCGGGGTCGGCGTGCTGATCGCCCAGGCCATCGCCGCGGGCGCGCGGACGATCTACGTCGGCGCCGGCGGCTCGGCGTCGATCGACGCCGGGGCGGGCGCGCTGATCGCGCTGGGCGCCGAGCTCCGCGACGCGCGGGGCCAGCTCCTGGCGCCGACGCCGCGCGGGCTGCACGGCGTCGCCGCGATCGACACCGACAAGCTGGCGGCGCGGCTGGCCGGGGTCCGGCTGATCGTGCTCTCCGACGTCGAGATCCCGCTCGGCGGCAACGTCGCGGCGTTCGGCCGGCAGAAGGGCGTGACCGACGCCGACGCGCCGGTGATCGACGCCGCGCTCGCCGGGCTCGACCGGCTGGCGCGGGCGCGGGGCCGCGCGCTGCTGGCGACGCCGTGGCTCGGCGCTGGCGGCGGGCTGGCCGGCGGGCTCGCCGCGTTCGCCGGCGCGCACGTCCAGTCGGGCGCGGACTGGTTCCTCGGGCTGTCGGGGTTCGACGCCCGGGTGCGCGACGCCGCGCTGGTCCTGACCGGCGAGGGCACGTTCGACGCGAGCTCGACCGCGGGCAAGCTGCCGTTCGCGGTCGCGGTCCGCGCGGCGAAGCTCGGCGTGGCCAGCGGGGTGATCACCGGGCGCATCACCGGCGGCCGCGAGGCGCTGCCGGCGACGACCGCGCTGCGCGCGCTGAACGCGGCGCCCGCGAGCGCGGCGCACGACATCGCCGACGCCGCGTGCGCGATCGCGGTCGACCGCCTGGTGCTCGGTCACCACGCAGACCACGCAGACCACGCAGACCACGCAGATCACGCAGATCACGGGGCCGCGGCGTGACCAACCTGCGGCTGACCGGGCCGACCCCGCTGCCGCCCGAGGTCCGCGACGCGCTCGGCCTGCCGATGGTGAGCCACCGCAGCGACGGGTTCCGCGCGTGCCTGCGCGACGTCCAGCACGGCCTGCAGCAGGTGCTCGCGACCCGCGAGGTCCCGATCGTGCTGTCGGGCTCGGGCACCACCGCGCTCGAGCTCGCGGTCGCCAACGCCGTCGAGCCGGGGACGCGCGTGCTCGCGCTCAGCATCGGCCACTTCGGCGAGCGGTTCGCCGAGCTGGCGCGGCGCTACGGCGGCGAGGTCGAGCTGGTGCGCGCGCCCGCGGGCCAGGCGATCGATCCCCAGGCCGTGCGCGAGGCGCTGCGCCGCGCCCGGTTCGACGTCGCGCTCGTCACCCACGTCGAGACCTCGACCGGCGCGATCAACGACCTCGCCGCGCTGGTCCGCGAGCTGCGCGCCGGCAGCGACGCGCTGGTCCTGGTCGACGCGGTCAGCAGCCTCGGCGGCACGCCGTGCGCGATGGCCGCGCTCGAGCTCGATGTCGTCGCGAGCGCGAGCCAGAAGGCGCTGATGGCGCCGCCCGGCCTAGCGATCGCGGCGGCGAGCCCGCGCGCGCTGGCCCGCGCCCGGCGGATCGCGTCGCCGCGCGGCTCGCTCGATCTGGTCCGGTTGCACGCCGCGGCCGCCGAGCACACGACGCTGTTCACGCCGGCGATCCCGATCGTGCGCGCGCTCCAGGCCGCGCTGCGCCTCCTGCTCGACGCCGGGCTCGACGCGGTCTACGCGCGGACCCGCGACGCGGCGGCGGGCGTGCCGGGCCGAGCTCGCCGCCGCCGAGCTGGCGGTGCTCGCGGCGCCGGCTTGCGCCTCGCCGACGGTGACCGGCGCGACGATGCCGGCCGGGGTCCGCGCGACCGACGTCCGCCGCGCGCTCGAGCAGCGCGACATCTTCGTCGCCCAGGGGCGCGACGCGCTCAAGGACGCGCTGATCCGCATCGGCCACATGGGCCACTTCACCCAGGCCGAGGTCGTCGCGTGCGCGCGCGCCGTCGGCCAGGCCGCGCGCGAGGCCTGAGATGCAGCTGATCGGCCATCCGTCCAGGCAGCTCTCGGAGCGCGCGCGCAGCACGCCGGGCGCGATCGATCTGACCGTCGGCGAGCCGTTCTATGGCCCGCCGGCCCGCGTGCTCGACCGGCTGGCGGCGCGCCTGACCGGCGGGCCGGCCGGCTATGCGCCGTCGCTCGGGGATCCGGCGCTGCGCCGGTCGATCGCGCGCTACGTCGCGCGCATCGCCGACGTCGCGGTCGATCCGGCGCGCGAGCTGCTGATCACCGTCGGCGCGGCCGAGGCGCTGTGGCTGACGGTGCTGACCACGACCGAGCCCGGCGACGAGGTCCTGCTGCCCGATCCGGCGTACGCGCTGTACGAGCTGGTGATCCGCGCGCTCGATCGCCAGCCGGTCCGGGTGCCGACCGATCCGGCCGCCGGCTTCGCGCTGCCCGTCGCCGCGCTCGAGCACCGCCGGACCCCGCGCGCGCGCCTGCTGATCATCAACGCGCCGGGCAACCCGACCGGCGCGGTCTACGACGCCGCCGCGATCCAGGCGCTCGCGGACTGGACGCGCGCCGTGGGCCTGACGCTGCTGCACGACGAGGTGCTCGACTTCGCGAGCTTTGCGCCGCGCCACGCCTCGGCGCTGGCGGTGCGCGGCGGCCGCGATCACATCGTCTCGATCAACAGCTTCTCCAAGCGGCTGGGGCTCGCCGGCTGGCGGGTCGGCTGGCTGGTCGCGCCGCCGGCGATCGTCGAGCGCGCCGCGCAGGCCCACACGCTGGTCGCGCTCGCTGCGCCGGCGCCGCTGCAGGACGCGCTCGCCGACGCGCTCGATCATCCGCTCGACCCCGAGCACCTCGCCCAGCTCGCGCGCGGCTCGCGCGACGCGCGCGCCGCCTGGCAGCGTGCGGCTTCGCCTGCGCCGCGCCGCCGTCGGCCGGGTTCTACCTGTTCCTAGACGCCGGCGCGTTCTGCCGCGATCACCTCGATCGTGCGCTGCGCGATGCCCACGCCGCGCGGCTGGCCGCGGGGCAGCTCGGCGAGGTCGCGGCCGAGGTGCTGTTCGCGCGCACGGGGATCGCCGTCGTGCCCGGCTCGGCGTTCGGCGACGTCGGCCGCGAGTTTGTTCGCATCAATTGCGCCGGCGCGCCCGCGGTCATGGCCGAGGCGATCGCGCGGCTCACCGACTACCTGGGAGGCGTGATATGAGCTCTTCGTTTCACCAGCGCTGCGTCCAGCTCCGCCGCGAGCTGTCGGGCGCCGACGACCTCGGCGTGGTCGCCGAGGCCCACGATGGCCTGTCGGCGATGCTGGTCGAGCGCGCCGGGTTCCGCGCGATCTGGGCGTCGGGTCTGACGATCTCGTCGGCGTCGGGCGTGCGCGACTGCAGCGAGCTGTCGCCGACCCAGCTGCTCGCCGCGATCGAGCAGATGAGCGACGCGGTGTCGATCCCGATCCTCGCCGACGGCGACTCCGGCCACGGCAACTTCAACAACGCGCGGCGGTTCGTGCGCAAGCTGTGCGAGCGCGGCGTCGCCGGGGTGTGCCTCGAGGACAAGCTGTTCCCCAAGATGAACTCGTTCATCGGCAACGATCAGCCGCTGGCGGAGATCGGCGAGTTCACCGGCAAGCTCAAGGCAGCCAAGGACGCGCAGCTCGACGATCAGTTCGTGGTCGTCGCGCGCACCGAGGCGTTCATCGCCGGCCGCGGGCTCGACGAGGCGCTGCGCCGCGCGACCGCGTACCAGGCCGCCGGCGCCGACGCGCTGGTCGTCCACTCCAAGCAGGCCACGCCGCACGAGATCCTCGCGTTCATGCGCGCCTGGCCGGCCGGCATCCCGGTGATCGTGATCCCGACGACGTACTACAACGTCACCGCCGCCGAGCTGCGCGCGGCCCGGATCGCGGCGGTGGTGTTCCCCAACCAGACCCTGCGCGCCGCGGTGCCGGCGATGCAGGCGGTGCTGGCCAAGCTGTACGCGACCCGGACGCTCGGCGCGGTCGAGGGCGAGATCGCCCGGCTGAGCGAGCTGTTCGACCTGCTCGGCTATGACGAGCTCGAGGCCGCCGAGCGGCGCTACGCCGGGCCCGCGTCGTGATCTCCGGCGTGGACTTCTGCGCCGCGGCGAGCCGCGCGGGCGTCGCGCTCGCCACCGGCGTGCCGTGCTCGCTGTTCGCGCCGGTGATCAACGCCGCGATCGCCGACCCGGCGCTGCGCTACCTCGCCGCCAGCAACGAGGGCGAGGCGGCGGCGGTCGCGGCCGGGGCCTGGCTCGCCGGGCACACGGCGATGGCAATGTTCCAGAACTCGGGGCTGGGCAACGCGCTCAGCCCGCTGAGCTCGCTGCACGCGACGTTCGCGATCCCAGCGCTGCTCGTGGTGTCGTGGCGCGGCCAGCCGGGCCGGCCCGACGAGCCGCAGCACGCGCTGATGGGCCGGATCACGCTGCCGGTGCTCGAGCTGCTCGAGATCGACGCGCGCGTGCTCGCCGGCGACGCGGCGCAGATCGCGCGGACCGTGCGCGACGCGGTCGGGCGCATGGCCGAGACCCGCCGGCCGGTCGCGCTGGTCGTCACGCCGGGCCTGTTCACCTCGCCGCCGCCGCCACCGCCGGGTCACCTGCGAGATCCGGCCGGCCGGCACGCTCGCCGAGCTGCGCGAGCACGCCGCGCTGCCGACCCGCGGCGAGGCGGTGCAGGCGTTCGTCGAGCACACCGGCGGCCGCGCCCTGGCGATCGCGACCACCGGGATGTGCGCGCGCGAGCTGCACGCCCGGCTCGACGCGCCGGCGCACTTCTACCAGATCGGCTCGATGGGCTGCGCCGCGGCGCTCGGCCTCGGCGTCGCGCTGCACCGCCGCGCCCCGATCCACGTGCTCGACGGCGACGGCGCGCTGCTGATGCGGATGGGCGCGATGGCGATGATCGGCCCGGCGTCGGCCGACCTCGTCCACATCGTGCTCGACAACGGCGTGCACGACTCGACCGGCGGCCAGGCCACCGGCTCGCGCGCGCTCGACATCCCGGCGATCGCGCTCGGCTGCGGCTATCGCCGGGCCTACGCCTGCGACAGCGCGCGCGGCCTGCACGCGGCGCTGGCCGCGGCGGCCGGCGTGCGCGGCGCGCAGCTGATCCATGTCCGCACCCGGACCGCGCGGCGCGGCCCGATGACGCCGACGCCACGGCGGGCGTGCTGATCGCCGCCGACCTGCGCGGCATCGCCTCGCACGGCGTGGCCCGCGCCCGGCGCTACGTCGACGGCCTGCGCAGCGGCGCGATCAACCCACGGCCGGTGCCGGCGACGCTGGCCGAGACCGCCGCGATGATCGCGATCGACGCCGACAACGGCCTGGGCCAGCCCGCGGCGATCGCGGCGATGCGCGCGGCGATCACCAAGGCGGCCGCCACCGGGGTCGGCGTCGCCACGGTCGCGCGCTCCAATCACTTCGGCATCGCCGGGTATTACACCTCGCTCGCGCTCGAGCGCGGCATGATCGGCGTCGCGTCGACCAACGCGTCGCCGCAGGTCTGCCCGACGTCCGGCGCCGAGGCGATGTTCGGCACCAACCCGATCGCCGCCGCGGTGCCCGGCGAGGCCGGCGACGACTTCGAGCTCGACATGGCGACCAGCGTCGTGCCGCGCGGCAAGCTCGAGCGCATGGCCTGGGCCGGCGAGCCGATCCCCGACGGCTGGGCGATCGCGCCCGACGGCAGCGCCGCGCAGCGCCACGCCACCCTGGTCGCCGGGCTCAAGCAGCGCGCCGGCTTCGCGCTGCTGCCGCTCGGCGGTGCGGGCGAGCAGCACGGCGGCCACAAGGGCTACGGCCTGGGGCTGCTCGTCGAGCTGTTGTGCGGCCCGCTGGCCGGCGCGGCGTGGGGCCGCCACACGTACGCGAGCGGCACCGCCGGGCTCGGCCACTGGTTCCTCGCGCTCGACGTCGCCGCGCTGCGCCCGCTCGCCGCCGTGCGCGGCGAGGTCGCGGCGATGTTCGCCGAGCTGCGCGGCTCGCGGCCCGCCGCCGGCGCCCCGCCGATCCGGATCGCCGGCGAGCGCCGCCGCGACCGCGAGGCGCACCACCGGGCCCGGGGCGTCCCGCTCTACCCCGAGGTCGTCGACGATCTCCGCGCGGTCGGCGGCTCGGTCGGCGTCGCGCTGCCCCTAGCGATGGCGATCCACGTGTAGCTCCATGCGCAGGCCGAGCGGCAGCGCCGGCGGCGGGCCCTCGAACCGGCCGATGACCTCGAGCACGCGGGTGTCGACCTTGGCGCGCGGGTCGTCGTCGCGCACGGTCTTGCGGCCGAGCTCGTGGGTGACGCGGGTCAGCACGACGGGGAACTGGCGATCGCCGTAGGCATCCGCGGTGGCGTAGGCGCGCGTGCCCGGCGCGATCGCGGCGACGTCGGCCTCGTCGATCTCGGTGCGCAGCTCGAGCCGGCCGACGTCGGCCATCGACAGCACCGCGATCGGCGTGGTCAGGGTCATCAGCGCGCCGACCTCGGCGGTCCGGCGCAGGATCAGCCCGTCGGTCGGCGCGGTCAGCACGGTCTGATCGAGAGCGACCTTGGCGCCGTCGAGCTCGGCTTGGGCGAGCTGGACCGCGGCGGCGGCGTCCTCGAGCTGCTCGGCCCGCGTGCCGCGCGCCAGCGACGCGTAGCGCGCGGTGGCGGCCGCGGCCTGTGCCGTCGCGACCCGGGCCGCGGCGTCGTCGGCGTCGACCACGGTGGTGGCCAGCGCGCCGACCCGGCCGAGCTGATCGCTGCGGGCCTGCTCGGCGCCGCGGTGCGCGGCCGAGGCGATCGCGGCATCGGCGTCGGCGCGGGCGGCGGCGACGTCCTCGGCGCGCGGGCCGCGGCGGGCGAGCTGGTGGCGCGCGCGGGCCTGGGCCAGGCCGGCCTCGGCGGCGGCGACCCGGGCGCGGGCCAGCCGGTCGTCGAGCCGGGCGAGCACCTGGCCCTGGCGCACGGCGTCGCCTTCCTCGACCAGGATCTCGGCGATCCGGCCCTGGGCCTCGAACGCGAGCCGGACCGGATCGTGGATCGGCTCGACGTGGCCGGGCGCGATCAGCACGGCGGTGGCGCGCGGCGGTGCGATCGCCGGCTCGGCGCGCGCGTGGCCGGTCCACCACCAGGCGGCGCCGGCGAGCGGCAGGGCGAGGAACAGATAGCGTAGCTTGGTCATGGCAGCTCCTGAGGGGTCGTGGTGATCGACTGGATGTGGCCGTCCTCGACGCGGACGACGCGGTCGGCGAACCGCTCGAGCCGCGGATCGTGGGTGACGACGACGACCGCGCGGCCCTCGCGGCTGGCCAGGTCGCGGAGCAGCTCCATCACCGCCAGCGCGGTCTTGGTGTCGAGCGCCGCGGTCGGCTCGTCGCCGACCAGGATCGGCGGGTTGCCGCCGAGCGCGCGGGCGATCGCGACGCGCTGCTTCTGGCCGCCGGACAGATCCGCCGGCAGGTGGTGCATCCGGTCCTCGAGGCCGACCTGGGCGAGCAGCCGCCGGGCGTCGCGATCGACGTCGCGCGCCCGCGGGTCTTTCATCTTGATCGCGATCGCGACGTTCTCGATCGCGGTCAGCGCCGGGAACAGGTTGAAGCCCTGGAACACGAAGCCGAAGTTGCGGGCGCGCAGCCCGGGCAGGGCGCGCTCGCCCAGGCCGGCGACGTTCCTGCCCTCGAGCCAGACCTCGCCGGTGCTCGGCGTGAGCAAGAGGCCGAGGATCGAGATCAGCGTGGTCTTGCCGGAGCCCGACGGGCCCTCGATCAGCGTGACCTCGCCGGCGCGGATCTCGAGCGTGGCGCCGGCGAGCGCGGCGACGGCGGTGTCGCCGGCGCCGTAGGTCTTGCCAATGCCGACCAGCCGGGCCAGCGTGGCGCCGGCGGGCGCGCCGGCGGGCGCGGCGGCGGGCGCGGCCGCGGGCATGGATTTGGGCAGTGCGATGGCAGCAGTCATGGACATTCCTCCGGGATCAACCTTTGAACACCGACGCGGGGTCGAGCCGCAGCACCTTGACGATCGACAGCAGCGCGGCGAACGCGCACATCACGGCGGTGATCACCGCGGTCGTGGCGTACAGCGCGGGGAACAGCGCGACGCTGAGGTTGGCGGCCTTCATCGCCGCGCGCATCGCGATCGCCAGCGGCGCGCCGACCAGGAAGCCTAGCGCCGCCGAGATCATCGCCTGGGCGAGGATGACCTGGACCACCGCGCGGTTCTTCGCGCCCATCGCCTTGAGCGTCCCGTACTCGCGGATGTACTGCAGCGTGCCGCTGTACAGGATCTGGCCGACGACGACGAACCCGACGATCACGCCGAGCACCGCGGTGGTGAAGAACCCGGCGCCGACGCCGGTCCGGGTCGACCAGTAGCTGCGGGTCCGCGCCGACATCTCCGGTGTGGTGTACGCCGCCAGGTGCGGCAGCGCGTTGATCCGGCGCTGGACGTCGCGCGCCGCCGCGCCGGGCGCGAGCTCGACCAGCACGTAGGTCACCGGCTCGTCGCCCAGCGCGGGCAGGTAGCTGCGCGCGGTCTTGAGCTCGGCGAACACGATCGGCGAGGTCGTGAACGACCGGATGCCCTGGGTCATCGCCACGACCTCGGCGCGCACGCCGGAGATCTCGGTCGTCTGGCCGACCCGGTCGATCTTGAGCTTGGCGTACTCGCTCCGGTCGAGCACGATCGCGCCGGGCTCGGCCAGCCGCGCGGCGTCGCCGGCGACCACCTTCCACGGCGCGAGCAGCGGCCGCGCGCCGGGCGTGGTCTCGATCCCGACGACCTGCACGCCGAGGTCGCCGCCGTCGGCGAGCTTGAACTGCGCGAAGTTCATCACCACGCGCTCGACCCGCGCCACGCCCGGGACCGACGCGACCTTATAGACCGCGCGCTCGTCGAACGGCGTCGCGAACTCGAACGACTCGTTGCCCTTCTTGCCGACCCACAGATCGGCACGGCTCGCGTCGATGATCGACGACGCGGTGTCCATGAACCCGAAGTACAGGCCGACCTGGACCAGCACCAGCATCACCGACACCGACACGCCGGCGATCGCGACCGCGAACCGCAGGCGGTCATGGAGCAGGAGCTTGCGGGCCAGGTTCCACATGCAGCCGGTCCTCAGCAGGTCGCGTGCCGCGCGCCGGCGTCGCGATTTCGCCGGCTTGGCGCGGCCCGATCCCGGTCGCCCCGGTAACAGAGCGTTACCGCGGCACAGGGCGTTACGCCGGCGGCAGCGTGATCGTGAACGTCGAGCCGGCGCCGAGGACCGAGCGGACCTTGATGTCGCCGCCGTGCGCCCGCACGACCTTGTGGACGATCGCCAGGCCCAGGCCCGTGCCGTCGGGCCGGGTGGTGAAGAACGGCTCGAAGATCCGCGGCAGGTCGTCGGCGCCGATGCCGCGGCCGTGGTCCTCGACCTCGAGCGCGACGTGCCGGTCGTCGGTGATCCGCGCGCGCAGCGTGACCTCGGCGCCGGCGCGCGACGCGTTGGCGGCGTTGTCGACGAGGTTGGTCAGCGCCTGGCGCAGCCGGGTGGCGTCGCCCTGGACGGTCAGCTCGCCGCTCGCGTGGGCGACGCGCACCGCGACGCCCCGCTCGGACAGCACCGGCGTCAGGTTCCTGCGCGTGGCCTCGAACAGCTCGCCGACGTCGACCGGCTCGGACAGCAGCTTGACCGGCTTGGCGAAGTCGAGGATCTCGGCGACCGAGCGATCGAGCCGGGCGAGCTCCTCGAGCGCGATGTCGAGGTGCTCGCGATCGTCGTCGGGCAGCTGCAGCTTGTGCCGCAGGATCTGCACGTTCATCGAGATGCTGGTCAGCGGCGTGCGGATGTCGTGGGCGATCGCGGCGGCGAACTGGCCGAGCGCGGCGAGCCGGCGGGCGTCGAGCAGCTCGGACACCGCCTGCGCGCGCTGCACCGCGATCGCGACCCGCGCGGCCAGGTCGCGGGCGACGACGTAGGTCTCGCGGTCGATCAGCCCGCCGTCGAGGTAGAACGCGCCGACCAGCACGCGCTCGGCGCCGAGCGCCGGCACGATGAAGCCCGCCGGCAGCCCGGCGAGCTCGCCCTCGCGCAGGGGCTCGCCGATCATCAGCTGCCCTGCGATCGCCGGCGGTAGCTCACCGGCCGCGACCCAGCGCACCCGGGCGCCGTCGCCGATCGCGGCGATCCGCGCGCGCGCCTCGGCGATCGCGGCGGCGGTGTCGGCCGGCAGCGGGTCGCCCTGGATCCCGAGCCGGCGGGCGCGGCGGTCGTCGAGCCCGGCGAGCACGCGGCGCTCGACCCGCGGGTACATCGCGTGACCG
>DASWOO010000237.1:0-4011 GCA_036404335.1 Kofleriaceae bacterium | reverse complement strand
TTGTCGCTGCCGCACCCGCCGGCGCCGAGCGCGAGGCCGAGCGCCAGGCCAAACGCCCGGCCGAACAGGACACGTGTCGAACGCATGAGCTGCATGGCGATTCCTCGAGCGGATGCTTGCCACGGACATGCCACCCCGGCGACAGGCCCCAGCGCTCGGCCGCGCGCACGGGCTCGTCGCGCGCGACGACGAGCTCTGATGACGCGCATTTCCCATGGGACACCCGACCCGGCGTTGACGAATCACGCACGTGCCGCGCCGGCTGCCTTGGAACGCAGGTTGCTCCGGTAACCCGCTTTCACCCAAGGAGCTTGTCATGAAGTCACTCACTGCCGCCCGCAGCACGCTGCCGGACGGCGAGGCCAAGGGCGGAGACCTCGCGCGAGGCCTCGGCTGGTTCAGCCTGGCGCTCGGCGCGGCCGAGCTGGCGATGCCGCGCGCGCTCGCGCGGTTGATCGGCATCGATCCCGACGGCCGCACCGCGACCGTGCTCCGCGTCCTCGGCGCGCGCGAGATCGCCGCCGGCCTCGCCGTGCTGATGCCGCCGCGCCGCCCGCTGCCGTTGTGGTCGCGGGTCGCCGGCGACGCGATCGACCTCGCGATGCTCGGCATCGCGGCGCGCTCGCGGTCGAGCACCGCCCGGCTCGCCGGCGCGACCCTCGCGGTCGCCGGCGTCACCGCGCTCGACGTGTTCGCCGCGCGCCAGGCGCAGAACCAGCGCTCGAGCAAGCCGGTGATCTTCTCGGTCACCATCAACAAGCCGCCGGCCGAGGTCTACGCGTTCTATCGCAAGTTCGACCAGCTCCCGCAGTTCATGGAGCACCTCGAGAGCGTCGAGCGCACCGGCCAGACCTGGAAGTGGACCGCCCGGCTGCCGATCGGCGGCACCGTGTCGTGGGACGCGGCGATCACCGAGGACCGGCCCGGCGAGCTGATCGCCTGGCAGTCGGTCCCCGGCTCGCAGATCAAGACCCGCGGCCGCGTGACCTTCGCCCAGGCCCCCGGCCGTAACGCGACCGAGGTCCGGGTCGAGATGCAGCTCGAGTTCCCGCTGGTGCGCGCGAGCGCCGCGCTCGCCAAGCTGTTCACCAAGCCGCAGATCAAGAGCGACCTGCGCCGGCTCAAGTCGGTGATGGAGACCGGCGAGGTGCTGCGGTCCGACGCCAGCGTCCACCCCGGCACGCACCCGGCCCAGCCGTCCGAGCACCCGGTGCTCTCGGCGCACGCCAACCCGACGTTCTTCATCCCGACCACCCCGACCGCCGAGCGGGACACCGCCGAGGTCCCGCAGCCGCCGAAGGGAGACGTGCAATGAGAGCCACGTGCTGGATGGGCAAGCAGAAGGTCTCGGTCGAGCAGGTCCCCGAGCCGCAGATCCTCAACGCGCGCGACGCGATCGTGAAGATCACGGCCACGACGATCTGCGGGTCTGATCTCCACCTCTACAACGGCTTCATGCCGGGCATGCAGAAGGGCGACATCCTCGGCCACGAGTTCATGGGCGAGGTCGTCGAGCTCGGCAAGGGCGTCAAGAACCTCAAGGTCGGCGACCGCGTCGTCGTGCCGTTCGCGATCGCCTGCGGCAACTGCGAGTCGTGCGAGGCCGGCCTGTTCTCGTGCTGTGAGAACGGCAACCCGACCGGCTGGCTGCCCGAGAAGCTGATGGGTCACCCGACCTGCGGCGCGTTCGGCTACTCGCACCTGACCGGCGGGTTCGCCGGCGGCCAGGCCGAGTACGTCCGCGTGCCGTTCGCCGACTTCGGGCCGCTCAAGGTCCCGTCGACCCTGACCGACGAGCAGGTGCTGTTCCTGTCCGACATCTTCCCGACCGGCTACATGGGCGCCGAGAACTGCGAGATCACGCCGCGCAAGGTCGTCGCGGTGTGGGGCGCGGGCCCGGTCGGCCAGTTCGCGATCGCCAGCGCGCGCATGCTCGGTGCCGAGCGCGTGATCGCGATCGACCGGTTCCCGTATCGCCTGAAGATGGCGATGGACAAGGCCGGCGCGACCGACGTGATCAACTACGAGGTCGACGACGTCCAGGAGGTCCTGCGCGACCTGACCGGCGGCCGCGGCCCCGACGCCTGCATCGACTGCGTCGGGCTCGAGGCCCACGGCTTCGGCGCGCAGTACGCTTATGACAAGGCTAAGCAGACCGCCAAGCTGACGCTCGACCGGCCGATGGCCGTCCGCGAGGCGATCATGGCGTGCCGCAGCGGCGGCATCGTGTCGATCATGGGCGTGTACGCCGGGTTCATGGACAAGTTCCCGCTCGGCGCGCTGATGAACCGCGGCATCACGATCAAGACCGGCCAGTGCCACGTCCACCGCTACATGAAGCCGCTGCTCGAGCGGATCCAGCGCGGTGACATCGACCCGAGCTTCGTGGTCTCGCACCACATGAACCTGGACGACGCCGCGAACGGGTACGACATGTTCATGAAGAAGAAGGATGACGTCATGAAGATCATCCTTCGCTCGTGACGCACGGCGAAGCCGGGCGGCACGCTCGCGGCCGATCGTAGCCGGGCACGTGACGCACGGCGAAGCCGGGCGTCACGCTCGCGGCCGACGGTCGCCGGGCACGCCAGCCCGCTCCTTCTCCCCCGCGCAAACCAAAGGCGCCCAGGCTGTCCGCCGGGCGCCTTTGCTGCGTCATTCGCGCACGCTTGTTACGCGCTGCGCGCGGCACGGCCCGCCCGCGCGTGCGCCGCCTTCGACCCGCCGCGCTTGCTCGCCGCCGGCTTGCGCCCCGCCGGCTTCCGGCTCGCCGGCTTGTGCCCCGCCGTCTTCCGGCCCGCCGTCTTCCGGCCCGCCGTCTTGGGGCCCGCCGTCTTCCGGCCCGCCGGCTTGTGCGCGGCCTTTTGGCTCACCGTCTTCCGGCTCGTCGCCTTGTGGCTGGCCGTCTTGCGGCTCGACGTCTTCACGCTCGTCGTCTTGCTCCGGTTCTTCGCCGTCCCGCCGCTGTGGCTGGCGCGGCCGCCGGTCTTGCTCGACTCCGTGTTGCTCTTCTGCCCCCGGCCGCTGCCGCTCTTCTTGCCGCCGTGGTCCTGCTTGTTGACCGTGGCGTACGCGACCTGCGCCGCGCGCTTGCTCGAGTAGCCGCGCTTCTTCGCGCTGTCCTCGATGTGGCGCGCCTGGCGCTTCTGCTTGCTGGTGTACTTGGCTTTGCTTCCCTGGGGCATATCCGGATTCGTTGCAGACCAGATGCCAGCCTTGGCATCTCCGCTGCACTGCATCACCGCGCGTGGCCGCGTCCTCGAAGAAAGCCCTGATCGGCGGCCTCGCCGCCAACCTCGGCATCGCGATCACCAAGTTCGTCGTCGGCGCGATCACCCGCAGCACGGTGATGATCTCCGAGGGCATCCACTCGCTGGTCGACACCGGCAACTCCGGGCTCATGCTCTACGGCCGCCGCCGCAGCAAGCGCGGCCCCGACGCCGACCACCCGTTCGGCTACGGCATGGACCTCTACTTCTGGAGCTTCGTGGTCGCGACTATCGTGTTCGGCGGCGGCGGCGGCCTGTCGATCTACGAGGGCATCGACGCGCTGATCTCGCCGCGCGAGATGACCCACCCGCTGGTCAGCTACGCGACGATCGCCGCCGCCGCGCTGTTCGAGGGCACGTCGCTCGCGATCGGCTGGCGCGAGCTCAACACCTACCGCCGCGAGCGCAAGTACGGCGGCAGCCTGCTCGACGTGATCCGCGCCAGCAAGGATCCGGCGATGTTCCTGACCGTGATGGAGGACCTCGCCGCGCTGACCGGCCTGGTGATCGCCGCCGCCGGCATCGGCCTGCGCCAGGCGACCGGCATCGCCGCGTTCGACGGCGCGGCGTCGATCCTGATCGGCCTGGTCCTGTGCGTCGAGGCCCTGCTGCTCGGCATCGAGTGCCGCGGCCTGATCATCGGCGAGTCCGCCCGGCCGATCGTCGTCGACCGGATCCGCGCGCTGATCACCGAGCACGCCGGCGACCTGACGATCGGCGAGCTGCGCACCCTGCAGCTCGG
>DASWOO010000236.1:0-10028 GCA_036404335.1 Kofleriaceae bacterium | reverse complement strand
CGGCGCGAGCTCGAGGATGCGCTCGAGCGGCTTGATCGCGTTCGCGAAGTTGCCGAACCGCTCGCTCCACAGATCGGCGATCTCGCGGAGCAGCGCGACGCGCTCGTCGAGCGCCATCGCCGGGCTCTCGCTCTTGCGCATGAGCACCGCGATCAGATCGACCACCGGCCGAGCTGGCGGAACTTGCCGGCGAGCTCGTCGTTCGCCTGCTTGTTCTCCGGATCGAACTTGAGGATCGCGTTGTAGGTGTTGATCACCATCACGTCGAGCCGCAGCTTGTCGCGGTAGATCTCGACGACCTCGTGGAGCTTGGCGACCCGGCTGGCGAGGTCGCCGCGCTCGGTCTCTTCCTTCATCAGATCGAGCAGCGCGTTCCACTTCTCGGTCCGCCGGTACAGCCGGGCGAGCGCGCCGCGCGCCTCGCTCGACTGCGGATCGGCGCGCAGGTGCTGCTTCCAGGCCTCGATCGCCTTCTCGGGGTTGTTCTGCTGCTCGGCGAGCGTCGCGATCTCCATGGTCAGCGGCCGCGACTTGCCGTCGCCCGCCGCGCCGGCCCGGGGCGCCTTGTCGACCTGGCGCAGCAGGGTCAGGAGCTTGGCGCTGTCGCCGTTGGCCGTGTAGTACGCGCGGTAGAAGTCGATCGCCGCGGGGTGCGCGGGGTCGATCTTGCGGACCCGGCGGAAGATCTCCTCGGCGCGGTCGAGCTCGTTCAGGTGCTTCCACAGCACCATCGCGACCTGCAGCAGCATGCCGAGGTCGTCGTCGCGCCGCGCCTTGAGCGCGGCCTGGTAGGTCGCGACCAGGCCGGTCCAGTCGCCGGCGGCGGTCTGGGCCTCGGCGGTCACGCGCAGCGCCTGGGGCTGCGACGGATCGAGCTTGAGCGCGCGGGCGATCGCGGCGTCGTGGCGCGGCCGGTCCGACAGCTTGGTGTCGGCGACCTGGGCCAGGCCGATCAGCGCGGCGACCTTGTCCTCGGGCGCGGTCGCGGCCTCGGCGCGGTCCTCGTACAGCCGGGCGAGCTCGGCCCAGCGCTCGGTGCGGCGGTAGCGCCGCGCCAGGTGGAACGCGGCCTTGCCGTTCCGGGCGTCGACCTCGAGCGCCCGCTTCAGGTACTGCTCGGCCTCGGCGGCGTCGGGCTGGAACCGGACGTAGGTCTCGGCGGCCGAGACGTAGAGCCCGGTCGCCAGGCCGCGGTCGGTCGACGCGTCGGCTTCCTTGATGAACTTGTCGGCGAACTTCTGCCAGTTCGACGCGGTCACGTCGAGGTCGTCGAGCGCCTCGGCCGCCATCGCGTCGTCGGGCCGCAGCTGCTTGACCTGCTCGAACGCGGCGCGCGCCGCGGGCACGTCGAGCAGCTCGCTGTCGAGCGCCATGCCCTTCTCGAGCAGCAGATCGGCCTGGCGCGCCGGATCCGTGGTCGCGGCCAGCTCCGCGTCGATCAGCTGGACGACGATGTCCGGCCGGCCGCGTGTGCCGAGCACCTTGCGCGCCTGCGCGAAGCGCTGGACGCGGGTATCGTTGGAAGCGTTGCGAGCAGCCTCGGACAGCCCGGCGAGCGCCTGAGCGTCATCCGGGTCATGCTCGAGGGCGGCGAGGAGCGCAGGCAGGTCGGCCATCGGAGCGCCTTGATGCTACCGGCGCATGCCGCGCGTGACAACGCCGAGTGCCAATTCCTTTCGCGGGGTTGTCGCGAGCACGAGGCGGCATTTACGCATCGATGGCCCGCGCGGCGTGCGCAGAGCCCGGATTGGGTGATAGACCACGGTCCCCGTGGCGACCGCGCGCAGCTCCCTCGCGTACCTGAAGCCGTATCGACGCCCCGTGCTCGGCGGCATCGCGATGATGGTCGCGACCAACGCGTGCGGCCTGGCCGTGGCGCACTTCATGGGCCGGGGCGTGGACATGCTCTACGGCGGCCACATCGATGGCGTGATGACCGCGGCGCTCGCGCTCGCCAGCTTCGCGGCCGGCCGCGCGCTGACCCGGATCCTGTCGCGGGTGTGGATCTTCAACGCCGCCCGGGCGGCCGAGTACGACCTGCGCAGCGAGCTGTTCGGCCACGTGATGACGCTGTCGCCGGGCTACTACCGCGATCACCCGAGCGGCGACGTGATGTCGCGGCTGACCAACGACGTCCAGACCGTGCGGGCGATGTGGGGCGCGGGCGCCGTCCACCTCGCCAACGCCCTGGCCGGGTTCGGCGCGGCGCTGCCGTTCCTCTTGATCAAGGACTGGAAGGTCGCGCTCCTGGCGATCATCCCCTACCCGATGATCTTCGTCGTCGGCCAGGCGCTGTCGCGCCGGGTGTACCGCACGCAGCGCGAGGTCCAGGCCGAGCTCGGCAGCCTGTCGGCCGGGATCCAGGAGAACCTCGGCGCGATCCAGGTGATCAAGACCTACGGCCTCGAGCAGATCCGCCGCCAGGGCTTCCTCGACAGCTCGCGGCGCCTGCTCGACAAGAACATGGCCGCCGCGCTGGTCCGGATCCAGCTCGGGCCGGCGCTCAACACCCTGGCGCCGCTCGGCATCGCGATCCTGATCCTGGTCGGCGGCCGCGCGGTGATCCACCACGACATGACGCCGGGCGACTACACCGCGTTCGTGTCGCTGCTCGCCCAGCTGGTGTGGCCGACCTTGACCCTGGGCTTCATGCTCGCGCTGGTCCAGCGCGGCCGCGCGTCGTGGAGCCGGCTGGTCCAGCTGCGCGAGACCCGGACCGACATCGTGGACCGCGACGAGCCGCCGCTGGCCGCGACCGGTGCGCCGGCCCACGTCGAGGTGAAGGACCTGTCGATCCAGATCGGCGGCCGGGCCATCCTCGATCACGTCTCGTTCGAGCTCGCCCGCGGCACGGTCACCGCGATCGTCGGCCGCACCGGCTCGGGCAAGAGCACGCTGGTCGAGGCGCTGTGCCGGCTGACCGCCGTGCCCGAGGGCACGATCTTCATCGACGGCCGCGACATCACCTCGATCCCGCTCGCGTCGCTGCGCGCGCAGGTCGGCTACGCGCCGCAGGAGTCGTTCCTGTTCTCGACGACGATCGCCGACAACATCGCGATGGGCTACGGCGGCGGCACCGCGATCCCGGCGGCGCGCGCCCGCGAGCTCGAGCGCGCCGGGGCGCTGGCCCGCGCGGTCGATCTGTCCGACGACCCGAAGGTCAACGCCGCGGCGGTGTCGGCGGGCCTGGTCCGCGACCTGGCGATCATGCCGGACGGGCTGTCGACGATCGTCGGCGAGCGCGGCATCACGCTGTCGGGCGGCCAGCGCCAGCGGGTGGCCCTCGCCCGCGCCCTGGCGTCGATGCCGCGGCTCCTGGTGCTCGATGACTCGCTGGCCTCGGTCGACGCCGAGACCGAGCAGCTGATCCTCGGCCACCTGCGCGCGGTGATGCACGGCCGGACCGCGGTGCTGATCTCGCACCGGGTCGCGGCGATGCGCGACGCCGATCAGATCCTGGTCGTCGACGAGGGCAAGATCGTCGCGCGCGGCACGCACGGCGAGCTGCTCGCCGGCGGCGGACTGTACAGCGAGCTGTACCGGGCGCAGCTCGAGCACGAGCGCGAAGAAGCCGCGCGCAAGGAGGCGGTGTAATGGCGACGGTCAGCCAGGCCCCCGGTCCGGCGTCGTCGGCCGCGCCGTCGTCCCCACCCCCGCCCCGCCGGGTCGGGGTCGAGGCCGAGGCCGTGCTCGGCAAGGCCTACGACCTGCGGCTGATGCGCCGGATCGCGGTGTACGTCCGGCCGCACGTGAAGCTGCTGCTCGCGTGGATCGGGTTCATGGTCATCCGGCTCGGCTTCGAGCTGGCCCAGCCTGCCCTGCTCGCCTACGCCCTGCAGCACCACATCCTGAACGGCGGCGACCTCGGCGCGCTGCCGCTGGACGCGCTGGCCTACGTCGGCCTGGTCGTCGGCCAGAATCTGATGCTGTTCGTCGAGCAATGGATGGTCCAGCTCGCCGGCCAGCGCACGATGCACGACCTGCGGATCGCGCTGTTCGATCACGTGCTCGCCCAGCGCGCCGCGTTCTTCGACAAGATCCCCGTCGGCCGGCTGATGACCCGGATGACCAACGACATCGAGAACCTCAACGAGATCTTCTCGCAGGGCGCGATCACGATCGTCGGCGACGCGCTCAAGGCCGTCGCGATCATGGCGATCATGCTGTATCGCGACGTCGCGCTGTCGCTCCTGACCTTCGTGACCCTGCCGCTCCTGTTCGTGATCGTCGAGTACGCGCGGCGGGCGATGCGCACGTCGTTCCGCCAGATCCGCGTGCGGGTCGCGGCGATGAACGGCTTTGCCCAGGAGCACCTGTTCGGGATCCGGGTGGTGCACCTGCTCGGCCGCGCCCGGATCGCGCAGCGCGAGTACGACGAGATCAACGCCGGCCACCGCGACGCGTATCTGCTGCAGATCCGCGCCGACGCCGCGATGTACGCGCTGGTCGAGGCGATCGGCTACCTGGCGATCGCCGGGGTGCTGTGGTGGGTCGGCCGCCACCTGTTCGGCAGCGTCGACGCGGCCGATCGCGCGGCGACCATCGCGCTGGTCGTGCTGTTCATCGAGTACATCGGCCGGTTCTTCGAGCCGCTGCGCGAGCTGTCGGCCAAGTACGCCGTGATGCAGGGTGCGATGGCGGCCAGCGAGCGGATCTTCCAGCTGCTCGACACCCACGAGCTCGACGGCCACGCCGGCGACCAGGACGTCACCCAGCCGGCGGCGCCGATCACCGGCGACCACGGCGCGCCGCGGCGCGATCTGACCCAGCCCGCCATCGAGCTGGCCGGCGTCCACTTCAGCTACGGCGCCGAGCCGGTGCTCAAGGGCATCGACGTCAAGGTCCCGCGCGGCGCGACCGTGGCCGTGGTCGGCGCGACCGGCTCGGGCAAGTCGACGGTGATCAAGCTCCTGACCCGGCTGTACGAGCGCGACCGCGGCGCGATCCGGATCGATGGCGTCGACATCCGCGATCTGCCGATCGCCGAGCTGCGGCGGCGGATCACCGTGGTGTCGCAGGATGTGATCCTGTTCGCCGGCAACCTCGGCGAGAACATCGCGCTCGGCAAGCCATACACCCAGGCCCAGCTCGACGCCGCGGTGCACCGCGTCGGGCTCGACCGCGCGCTGACCCGGCGCGGCAGCGGCCTGGAGACCCCGGTCGCCGAGCGCGGCGCCAACTTCTCCGCCGGCGAGCGCCAGCTGGTCGCGTTCGCCCGCGCGCTGCTCCGCGACCCCGAGATCCTGATCCTCGACGAGGCGACCGCGCACGTCGACCCCGAGGCGGAGGAGCTGATCGAGCGCGGCGTCGCCGAGCTGATGAAGGGCCGGACGACCCTGGTCATCGCCCACCGGCTGTCGACCATCCGCAACGCCGACCTGATCGTCGTGATGGACAAGGGCGTGATCGTCGAGCAAGGCAGCCACGACCAGCTCGTCGCGCGCGGCGGGCTGTACGCGGCGCTGGAGCGCACGTTCCGGCGCCAGGCCGAAGCGAACTGATCCTGCGTTTTGCCGGCGATTTGGGTATGATCGCTAACAGATGTCCTCTGGGTCGATCGACCTGCTCCGACTCGCCGTCGGTGAGATGGCCGATGGCGCCATCATCGCCGACACGCGCTCGGGCGAGGTCACCGTCAACGCCGCGGCGCGCGAGATGCTCGGCATCCCCGCCGACGCGCACGTCGATACCACCTACCTCAAGGACACCGTCGGGTTCTATCCGTTCGAGCTCGCGGCCGGCGCGCTCGATGGCCCGCCGGTGCGCGAAGAAGTCCGGATCGGCGAGCGCGCGCTCCACTCGGTGGTCACGCCGCTGCGCCACGAGGGCGAGTTCCTCGGCGCGATCGTCGTGCTGCGCGACCTCGGTGACACCGGCGACCTGGCCCGGCGCCGCGCCGAGTTCGCCCAGGTCATGTCGCACGAGCTGCGCACGCCGCTGACCTCGGTCGCCGGCGCGCTCGACATCGTGCTGTCGGGCTACGCCGGCGCGCTGACCGACAAGCAGCTGCGCTACGTCGAGATGGCGCGCCAGGCGACGACGCGGATGAACCAGCTGGTCGATCAGCTGCTCGATCTCGCGCGGGCCCAGGCCGGCTCGATCACGCTGGCGACCACGCCGGTCCAGCTCGACCGGATGGCACGCGAGGTCATCGATCGCTATCGCCCGGCGGCCGCGGCCAAGCAGCTGACCATCGTGCTCGGCGCGTCGGCCGAGGACATCGCGATCTTCGGCGACCCCGAGCGGCTGTCCCAGGTGCTCGGCAACCTCCTGACCAACGCGATCCGGTTCGCGCCGACCGGCGGCGTGATCGACGTCCAGGTGTTCGGCCCGCCGCTGTCGGAGGACGCGGTCGGCGTCTCGGTGTTCAACTCCGGCGAGCCGATCCCCGCCGAGGATCGCGAGAAGGTGTTCGAGCCGTTCTCGGCGTCAAGCCGGCGGGTCGGCGGCACCGCGCTCGGCCTGTCGATCTCGCGCACGATCATCGAGGCCCACGGCGGCCGGATCTGGGTCGAGGCGATGTCGACCGGCACCAAGTTCGTGTTCACCGTGCCGTCGAGCGCGGCGCCCGACAAGCCGGCGGCGAGCGAGCGGCCCGGCACCGTGCCCCCGCCCCGCCGCCGGGGCCTGGGCGACGGCTCGTGCGCGCTGGTCGCCGACGACGATCCGCGCCGCGCGCTGCTGCTCAAGGGCCTGCTGATGGCGCTGACCGAGCGGGTGCTCGTCGCCAACGACGTCGACGCCGCGCTGGTGATCGCGCGGACCGAGCACCCGGCGCTCGCGGTGGTCGCCGGCGCGATGTCCGACGCGCTCGCGCTGCTCGCGATCCTCGAGCACGACCCCGAGACCCACAAGACCGCGGTCATGGTCGTCGGCGACGCCGATCGCCGCGCCGACATGCTCGCCGCCGGCGCCGACGACCTGCTCGAGTTCCCGATCCAGCCGGCGATGTTCCGCGACGCGTGCATGCGCCTCGTCGAGTCCGGCCGGCGCGAGGCGCCACGCGTGCTGGTCATCGACGACGATCTCTCGATCCGCACGATCTGCCGCGAGGTGCTCGAGATCGGCGGCTACCAGGTGCGCGACGCCGGCTCGGCCAACGCCGCGCTCGCCGAGGCCCGCCGGTTCCGGCCCGACATGATCCTGCTCGACGTGCTGATGCCCGGCATCGACGGCTACCGCTGCGCCGAGATGCTGCGCGCCGACCCGGCGATCGGCATGGCGCCGATCATGTTCCTGTCGGCGCGCTCGGACACCGCCGACAAGGTCCGCGCGTTCCGCTCGGGCGCCGAGGACTACATGGTCAAGCCGTTCGACGCCGACGAGCTGCTCGCGCGCGTCGGCAAGGCGCTCGACCGCCAGGCCCGCGAGCTGGGCGCGTCGCCCACGACCCAGCTGCCGGGCGCCGACGCGATCCAGGCCGAGATCGAGCGCCGGCTGGCGGCGTCCGACGGCAGCGCGGTCGCGTGCTACCTCGACCTCGACAACCTCAAGGCGTTCAACGACTACTACGGCTACGCCAAGGCCAACGCGGTGATTCGCCAGACCGGCGACGTGATCCGCCACGTGGTCCAGCGCGACGGCGGCCCGGGCGACTTCATCGGCCACATCGCCGGCGACGACTTCGTGTTCGTGACGACCGGCGAGCACGCCGACGAGGTCTGCCGCGGGATCTGCGAGCGGTTCGATCACCTGATCCGGCTGTACTACGACCCGTCCGACCGCAGCCACGGCTACATCGAGACCAAGGACCGGTTCGGGGTGCAGCGCAAGTTCCCGATCATGAGCGTGTCGATCGCGGCGATCTCGATCGCGCGGGCCCGGTCGTACGCGGGGCTCGCCGAGCTGGCCGCGGTCGGCAAGCAGGCCGCCAAGGCGATCCCCGGCTCTACCTATGTACGCGACGGCCTCACCATGCTGGCCGCCGCCGCGACCGTGTAACTCGGTAGATCGCTACTTCAGCCGCGCCTTGAGCTCGGGCGACAGCTGCGCGAGGTTGTCCGGGTCGGGATCGACGATCACGCCGCGGCAATTTGCCGCTCCGCAGTAGCAGGGTTCGGCCACCTCGGCGACGAAGCCGTAGTCGTAGGTCAGCTCTTCACCCACCGGGATGTCGCGCAGCGCGACCCACCACGCGGACAGGCCGTCCTTGGCCGTGTCCCACTCGAGCATGACCTCGCTGTTGGGGTCGCAGGAGTGATTGAACCAGCGGGTCTGGCAGACCAGGTCGAAGAACAGCTGGCCACGGCCGTCGGCGTCTTCCTCGTTGAGCACCAGCGCGTAGGTGTCGTCGAAGTCGTCGTCGGGGGCGTACATGATGCCGTCGCCGTAACACAGGATGTCGCCGCGCTGGTACGGGCGGGTCGTGACCCCGCCGTAGCCGTGGATGTTGGAGCGCACGATCTTGAGACCATCGAGCAAAGGCATGGCCCCGCGATTTTCGCCAACGCGGGACAGATGGCAAGGCTGAGCGGCGAGGACGTGCGCTCGCGCGCGGTGTGGCAGGGTATTGCGCGACCGGTCACGCATTACGCTTCACGTAGATTTCAGTCTGTCAGGGCGCTCTTGGGAATTTGCCGCTGTGTGCGCGTCTACCGTCGGAGTGTGATGTCGGCGCAGCATCGGCAGTGATCGGCGACGCAGTGTTGCCTAACGAGATACTGCCGATGTTTCGCT
The DNA here is from genome assembly GCA_036404335.1 of Kofleriaceae bacterium. Taxonomy (GTDB): domain Bacteria; phylum Myxococcota_A; class Polyangia; order Haliangiales; family Haliangiaceae; genus JABFXX01. The sequence continues at coordinate 1,352 of DASWOO010000236.1, read as the reverse complement.
TGCAGGCCGAGTGGTTCCGGGCGACGGTAAAGGCTGATGTCCAAAAGCCTCGTCCCAGAGCGCGGTGGACGTAAGCGCGTCGCTACACCGCCTTCGCCGGAGCCCAAGCTTCCCAAGCTGGCTCGCGGTACTCGTGAGCTCGCGCCTGCCGCGCTCAAGATCGCGCGCGGGACGCGCGACCTGCGCCCGCTGGTCGAGCCCGAGGACGACACGATCGTCGTCGATCCCGAGCTGGTCCTCGACGCCGACCACGAGCATGAGGTCGAGGCGCTCGACGGTCACGAGGACATCGCCGAAGCGCAGGAGGGCGCGCAGGCGCTCGAGATCGACGCGCGGATGCTCGAGCTCGGCAAGCGCCGGTTCGGGATCCACGCGTTCCGGCCCGGGCAGGCGCTGGCGATCCGCAACGTGCTCGCCGGCATCGACACCCTGGCGATCATGCCGACCGGCGCGGGCAAGTCGCTGTGCTACCAGCTACCGGCGCTCGAGCTCGACGGCGTGACCCTCGTGGTCTCGCCGCTGATCGCGCTGATGAAGGACCAGTACGACAAGCTCGCCGAGCTCGGCATGGACGTGCTGCGGCTCGACTCCACGCTGTCGCCGCGCGACGAGCAGCAGTCGCTGGCCCGGCTGTCGGAGAACCGGCCCTGCGTCGCCTACGTCACCCCCGAGCGGCTCGGCGAGCCGAGGTTCCGCGATCGGCTCGCCGCGGTGCGGGTCTCGCTGTTCGTCGTCGACGAGGCCCACTGTATCTCGCAGTGGGGCCACGACTTCCGCCCGGCCTATCTGGGCCTGGGCGAGGCGGTCCGCGCGCTCGGCAAGCCGCCCGTGCTGGCGCTGACCGCGACCGCGCCGCCCAAGGTCAAGGACGACATCCTCGCCCAGCTCCAGCTGTGCCCGGCCGACGCGTCGGTCATCGACATCGGCCTCGACCGGCCGAACCTGCGCTACCACGTCATCAAAGCGTCGAGCGAGCGCAAGAAGCAGGCGCTGCTGCTCCGGCTGATCGAGAAGCAGCCGGGCTGCGGCATCATCTATGCGGCGACCGTGAAGACCGTCGACGCGCTCGCCGACTTCCTGTGGTCGCAGGGCGTCGAGTGCGGCCGCTACCACGGCCGGATGCGCGCCAAGGACCGCGAGCGCGTGCAGAGCGCGTTCATGGAGCACAGCGAGCCGCGGCTGATGGTCGCGACCAACGCGTTCGGCCTGGGCGTCGACAAGCAGGACCTGCGGTTCGTCATCCACTACAACTTTCCCGGCTCGCTCGAGAGCTATTACCAGGAGGCCGGGCGCGCCGGCCGCGATGGCGCGCCGGCGGACTGCGTGCTGCTCTACCAGCCCGAGGACAAGCG
>DASWOO010000235.1:0-3697 GCA_036404335.1 Kofleriaceae bacterium | reverse complement strand
CGCTGCGCGCGACCGACGCCTACCAGAAAGCGTGCGACGGCGGCGTGCTCGAGGCCTGCCGCAACCTCGGCGTGATGCTGCGCGACGGCCGCGGCGTGCCGGTCGACCTCGCGCGCGCGGGGACCCTGCTCGACAAGGCCTGCAAGGCGCGGATCCCGCAGGCCTGCACCGCCGCGGGCGACCTCGACGCGTTCCGCGCGATCAAGGGCGGCAACGCGAACTACCGCGAGATGTTCGCCCACTACAAGCAGGGCTGCGATGCCGGCGATCCGACCGCGTGTCGGCAACTCGGCGTCGCCTATCTCGAGGGCAAGGGCCTGTCGAAGAGCCCGAGCGCGGCGGCGGTGTGGCTCGAGCGCGCCTGCATGCCCGACGATCCGATCGCCTGCCGCATGCTGGGCGAGATGAAGCTCGCCGGCGATGGCGTGGCGCGGGACGCCGAGCGTGCCCGCCAGCTGCTGCGCCGGGCGTGCGACAACCACGACGACGAGGCGTGCCGGGCGCTGAAGGCGGCGGGCGAGGGTGAGGCGGACGACGCCGGGGTAGGTGCCGGTAGCGGGGCGGGGTTCGGGGATGGCGGAGTAAGCCCGCCTACCGATGCGACTGCTGCCCGGCCACCGGGGTAAATGTTCAGTGCCGAGCCGCGATCCACGGGGTTGATCGCGGCTCATCCAGCGTAAGTGGTTGAGCGAGCGACGCTCCCGCAAGCGCGTGCCAAGCGCTGACCACAGATTATTCACAGGCTGACAAATTCGTGGGCGCCTGCCTTGTGAATCACGTGGTTAGCAGGATCGGGGTTGTGAATAACCCGCCGAAAAAGCCATTTTCTTGACACGTGCGTCCGCCCGCCGGACGCAGTCGTCCGGGGAGCGGACCGAACCGTCCGGGGAGCGGACCGAACCGTCCGGTCGGCGGACGAGATGCCCGTGGTGAGGCATTTTGCGGCATGTCTGGAATCCCCGGCTCCTCGTCGGCGGCCGGCGACCCGCTACAAATTCCGGTAGACCTGGACGTATTGCTGGGCGGCCGCCAGCCACGACGAGTCGCGCGCCATCGCGGCGCGCCGCAGCCGCTGGCGGACCGCGGGATCGCGATGCAGCGCGGCCGCGCGCTCGATCGCGCCGACCAGCCCGGCCGGGGTATCGGACACGAACCGCACGCCGGTGCCGCGGCCGTTCGCGAGCTCGGCGTCGCCGGGATCGAGCACGGTGTCGCGCAACCCGCCGACCGCGTGCACGACCGGGATCGTGCCGTAGCGCATCGCGTACAGCTGGCCGAGCCCGCACGGCTCGAACCGCGACGGCATCGCGAACAGATCGCTGCCGGCGTAGATCCGGCGCGCGAGCCCGCCGTCGAACCCGATGCGCACGGCCACGTGCTCGCGAAACGTCTCGGCGAGCCACGCGAACCGCCGCTCGAGCGCCGGCTCGCCCGAGCCGAGCACGATCAGCCGCGCGCCGATCCGCGAGAGCTCGGGCACCAGGTCGGCCACCAGATCGAGGCCCTTCTGGCCGGTCATCCGCGCGATCACGCCGATCACCGGCTCGGCCTCGTCCGCCGGCGGCAGGCCCAGCTCGGCCAGGAGCGCCGCGCGGCAGATCGCCTTGCCCGACAGGTCGCTCGCGGTGAACCGCGCCGGCAGCGCGGCGTCGGTCGCCGGGTCCCACGCCCGGGTGTCGATGCCGTTGGCGATGCCGACCAGGCGTTTGACGTTCCAGCGCAGGAAGCCGTCGAGCGCCTCGCCGCGCTCGGGCGTGAGGATCTCGCGGGCGTAGCTCGGGCTGACCGTGGTCACCGCGTCGGCGAGCGCGAGCCCGCCCTTGAGCAGCGAGATCTGGTCGTAGAACTCCAGGCACGCCGACGTGAACATCGACCATGGCAGGCCGAGCTCGTCGAGCGCGGCCTTGGGGTAGATGCCGCGGTAGGCGAGGTTGTGGATCGTCGCGACGATCGCGAGCTTGCGCCGGCCGTCGAGCCGGGCGTAGACCGCCGCGGCGCCGGCCTGCCAGTCGTGGAGGTGCAGGACGTCGACCGGGCCGCCGGCCAGCGCGTCGCCGCCAGCGACCGCCGCCGCGCCCAGCGCCGCGAACCGGAGGTGGTTGTCGGCGAACTCGGCGGCGCCGCCGGGGCCGTACAGGCCGTCGCGGTCGTAGAGCGCCGGGCAGTCGACGAAGCCGTGGCGGACCCGGCCCAGCTCCGCGCGCCGGATCCGGGCGTCGAACCGGTGCGGCCCGACCTGCAGCGCGACCGGGAAGCCGGCGTCGAGCGCGTGGCCCGCCGCGGCCAGCGTGCCGGCGACACCGCGGTACAGCGGGATCATCACGGCGGCGTCGAGATCGTGGACCTCGGCCTGGGCGGCCGGCAGCCCGGCGACCACGTCGGCCAGGCCTCCCGATTGCGCGAACGGCGCCAGCTCGCTCGCCAGATGGAGGACGCGCACGTGCTACCCGGCGTCGCCGCCCGAGTACTTGGCGAACCGGGCGCTCGCGGCGGACGCGTAGCTGTGGCGGCTCGCCGACGACACCGTGAACGTGCCGGGCCGCAGCTGGCCGAGCAGCTCGGGCTCGTTGCCGATCAGCTCCGCGATGTCGTTGGCGAGCACGAACGGGCCGCGGGCCGGGACGGTCGTGCCCTTGGGGATCACGACGATGCCGGACTCGGTGACGAACGGGAACCGCTCGCGGTCGGCCACCGGGTCCTCGCCGATCACGCAGCCCGGCTCGATCTTGCAGTTCTTGTCGAGGATCACGCGGCGCAGCCGGGCGTTGCGGCCGATGTCGCAGCCCGACAGGATCACCGACTCGTTGATCGACGCGCCGGCGTGGACGAAGCAGTCGTAGGACAGCATGGTCTCGCGCACCGACGCCGACGCGATGATCGAGCCCTCGCAGATCAGGCTGTCGTCGACCTCGGCGGGGCCGAAGCCCTCGCCGGCGCGGACGAACCGGGTCGGCGGGTAGTCGCGCTGCGCGCTGCGGATCCGCCACTGCCGATTGTAGAGGTCGAGCGCCGGGACGCGGGCGCGCAGCTCCATGTTCGACGCGAAGTAGCTGTCGATCGTGCCAACGTCGCGCCAGTACGGCTCGGCGTTGTCGGGCTCGCCCGGCAGCTTGTTCTTCCCAAAGTCGTAGACGAACACCCGCGCGCCCTGCGCGACCAGGCGCGGGATGATGTCGCGGCCGAAGTCGTGGCGCGAGCTGGGCATCCCGCCGTCGTCGACCAGGACGCGCTCGAGGACTTCGCTGCGGAAGATGTAGTTGCCCATCGACACCAGCGACCAGCCGGGCCGGCCGGGGATCTCCGGCGGGTTCTTGGGCTTCTCGATGAAGTTGATGATCCGGCCGGCGTCGTCGACGTCGATGATGCCGAACGCGCTGGCCTCGCCGACCGGCACCGGGAACGCCGCGACCGTCAGATCGGCGCGCTGGTCTCGATGGAACGCCTCCATCTGGTCGACCGAGAACTTGTAGACGTGGTCGCCGCCGAACACGCAGACGTGCTCGGCGCGGGCGTCGCGCACCAGGTTGAGGTTCTGGTACACGGCGTCGGCGGTGCCGCGGTACCAGAACTCGCCGAGCCGCATCTGCGCCGGCACGACCTCGATGTACTCGCCGAAGCCCGACAGCCGCCAGTTGCGCGACAGGTGCTTGATCAGGCTCGACGACATGTACTGCGTGAGCACGTAGATGCGGCGGTA
>DASWOO010000234.1:0-7312 GCA_036404335.1 Kofleriaceae bacterium | reverse complement strand
ATGCTGGCCGTCCTCAAGATGCGCGACAGCGATTACGATCGCAGCCTGCGCGAGATGACGATCACCGACACCGGGGTCGTGATCGCGCCGCGGGCCGCGCCCGCGACCAGCGCCGGGGGCGGGTCCTAGCCATGGACACCGCCCTGTCCATCCTGATCGTCGACGACGAGCTCGACATCGCGGAGCTGCTCGCGGAGCTGCTCTCGACCCGCGGCCACAACGTCACGACGGCGACCAATGGTGCGCTCGCGCAGGCGCTGCTCGCCAGCCATGACTTCGATCTCGTGATCACCGACCTGATGATGCCGATCGTCAGCGGCGTCGAGCTGGTGCGCAGCATGCGCGCCTTGCCTCGGCTCGCGGCGGTCCCGGTGATCATGATCTCGGCGCAGCGCGACATCGCGACCATCTCGGCCGGCCTGGTCCAGGCCACGCTGCAGAAGCCGTTCTCGCCGCGCGCGCTGTACGCCGCGATGGACCGGGTCACCGCCGGCCCGAGTTGACGCACGCGAAGGTGCGCGGTCAGCGCACCATGTGAGCGAATGACGCGGAGCGCCGTCGTGGTGAAAGGCGCCCGGCGATCGCAGCGGTGTTAGTGTTCGGCGCATGAGAGCAGCGCTGCTGGGGCTCGGTGTTGTCGTCGGAGTGCTCGGGCTGGCCGGTTGCGCCGGATCGCGGCGCGAGGTCGGCCTGGGCAATTGTGATCCGCAGTCGGAGGACTGTCCGGTGGTCGACGCGCCGGCCCAGCCCGACGCGGGACCGGTGCCCGACGCGCCGCCCGACGCGGCCAAGCGCGGGTTCGGCGAGTCGTGCACCGACAAGGGCCAGTGCGAGTCGGACATCTGCATCCTCGTCGGCACGTCGGGGATCTGCACGATGACCTGCGGCGAGTGCCCCGACGGCTACGGCTGCGTCGCGGTGGTCGGCGCGATCGAGCAGGGCGAGGTCTCGATGGTCTGCGTGCCGAGCTCGGACCAGCTGTGCACGCCGTGCACCCAGGACAGCGAGTGCACCTTGCTCGGCATGGACAAGTGCCTGACCGAGGCGACCGGCCGCACGTACTGCGGCCGCGACTGCTCGTCGGCCGGCTGCCCGAGCGGCTACGCGTGCACCGACGAGACGATCAACGGCGCGGCCACCAAGCAGTGCGTGCCGCAGACCGGCGCGTGCGACTGCCGGACCGCCGCGCAGGCCGGCACCACCGACGCGTGCACGATCACCACGCCGCTCGGCACGGCCTGCGCCGGCGCCGAGACCTGCGGCGGCACCGCCGGCTGGGGCGCGTGCGCGCCGCCGTCGTCGACCGATACCCCCGACGGCAACTACGCCGACGAGAACTGCGACGGCATCGACGGCGACATCACCAATGGCATCTTCGTCGCCACGCCGGCCCACGAGGGCAACGACACCGCGAACTGCGGCCTGACCTTCGACGACCCGTGCGAGACGATCAACTTCAGCATCGCCCGCGCGGTGATGACCGGCCGGACCAACCTGTATATCCAGGCCGGCTCGTATACCGAGGTCGTCGTGCTGATCGGCGGCATCAACCTGTGGGGCGGCTACGACACGGCGTGGAAGCGCGCGCCGTACAGCGAGCCCGGCCACAAGGTCGAGGTGTTCGGCGGCGCCGACACCGGCGCGAACGGCGACGGCGAATACCTGACGGTGCGGGCCCACGGGCTCGGCGGGCCGGTCACGATCGGCGACCTGGTGCTGCACGGGCCGGACGCGTCGGGCGTGCGCGGCGGCGGGCGCGACGGCAAGTCGAGCTACGTCGTGCATGCGGTCGGCTCGACGGTGTCGCTGGTCCGCGTGCAGATCGCCGCCGGCAAGGGCGCGGCGGGCATCGGCGGCCCGGGCGGCCTCGACTGGCTGACCCTGACCGCGACGTCGATGATGAACGGCGGCCGGGGCGGCGCCGGCGTGCAGAGCATCGTGTTCTGCGACGACACCGAGCACGGCGCGGGCGGCATCGCCGGCGTCAACTCGTGCACCGGCAGCCCGTCGACCCGGCTGCCCAACGGCGGCGCGGGCGGCGACGGCGGCACGCGCGACACCCGCTGCAACACCCAGCTCGACGCGACGCCGGGCAAGGCCGGGATGAACGCGGCGACGGTGCTGCAGCCCGGCAACTACGGCGTCGGCAGCAGCGGCGGCACCGGCGGCACCGCGTGCGGCTCGGTCAGCTTCGGCAACGGCGGCTTCATCCTCGATGGCTCGGGCGGCAGCGCGCTGGGCGGCGGCTACCTCATCGGCGACTACTGGTACGGGCACGTCGGCGGCCCGGGCTTCACCGGCGAGAACGGCACCGGCGGCGGCGGCGGTGGTGGCGGCGGCGGCTGCGATAACGGCACCGACGCGGCGGGCGGCGGCGGTGGTGGCGGCGGCGCGGGTGGCTGCGCGGCGCGCGGCGGTGGCGGTGGCGGCGGCGGCGGCGGCGGCTCGATCGGGGTCGCGGCGATGGCCGGCGCGAAGCTGACGCTCGCCGACTGCCAGCTGTTCCGCAACGCGGCCGGCGCGGGCGGCGATGGCGGCACCGGCGGCCAGGGCCAGGCCGGCGGCGCGTCGGGCCAGCCCGGCAGCCACCCCGGCTCGGGGACCCCGGGCATCGGCGGGCTCGGCGCGCGCGGCGGGCACGCGGGCGGCGGCGCGGGCGGGCAGGGCGGCAGCTCGATCGGCGTGCTGTCGGCCAGCGACGCGACGGTGGTCGGCACCTGCACGCAGAGCCAGGGCACGGCGGCGAGCGGCGGCGCGGGCGGCGTGTCGGCGCCCAACGCGGCGGACCACGGCGGCAGCGGCGCGCACGGCGGCTCGTGCAGCATTGTCGAGATGCTGATCTGCAGCGGCACGAGCTGCTAGAACGTAGGCGATGACCGCCGCCGGCGACCCGGCCCCCGACCCCGAGCGGCTGCGCGTGCTCGCGCTGCTGCAGCGCCACGGCTGGAACTCGACGTCGTTCCAGATCCTCGAGCCCGGGTTTCGCTACTGGTTCGCCAGCGACAGCCTCGGCCACGACGTCGCGGTGATCGGCTACGTCGACACCGGCGGATCGTGGGTCGCCGCCGGCGCGCCGGTCGGCCCGGCCGAGCAGCTCGCCGAGCTGACCGCGCGGTTCGTCGCCGAAGCCCGGCGCGCCGGCCGCCGCGTGTGCTGTTTCGCGACCGAGGCGCGGTTTCACGAGGCGACCGGCTGGGCGTCGCTGCGGGTCGGCGATCAGCCGAGCTGGGCGCCCCAGGACTGGGGCGCGGTGGTCAAGCAGTCGCGCAGCCTGCGCGAGCAGCTGCGGCGCGCGACCGCCAAGGGCGTCGGCGTTCGCCAGGTCGCGCCCGGTGAGCTCGCGGCCGGCCAGCCGATCCGCGCCGCGCTCGACGGCCTGATCGCCCGGTGGCTCGCGTCGCGGATCATCGCGCCGATGGGCTTCCTGGTGCAGGTCGATCCGTTCACGTTCCCGGACGAGCGCCGGTTCTTCGTCGCCGAGCGCGACGGCGCCGTCGTCGGCTTTCTGTGCGTGATCCCGATCTACGCCCGGCGCGGCTGGTTCTTCGAAGACTTCCTGCGCGACCCGGCGGCGCCCAACGGCACCGTCGAGCTGCTGATCGACGCCGGCATGCGCGCGGCCGCCGCCGAGGCGCTGCCCTACGTCACGATGGGCCTGGTCCCGCTCTCGGGCGAGCTCAGCCCGTGGCTGCGCGCGGCCCGCCGCTGGGGCAAGTCGCTCTACGACTTCGACGGCCTGCGCGCGTTCAAGGCCAAGCTCAAGCCGCGCACCTGGGACCCGATCTTCCTGGCCTACCCGCGCGCCGGCAGCGGCTTCGCCGCCATGTTCGACACGCTCACCGCGTTCGCGCGCGGCGGCCTGCTCCGGTTCGGCGTCGAGACCCTGCTGCGCGGCCCGGCCGTCGTCATGCGCGTCCTCGCCGCCCTGCTCGTCGCCTGGACCGCCTTGCTCGCCCTGCCGCTCAGCGCCCCGTTCTTCCCATCGCCCGCCTGGCAGTACGGCTGGGTCGGGTTCGACGCCGCGCTCGCGGCCTCGCTCTTCGCCCTCAGCTTCCGCTGGCGCCACCGCCTCGCCGACCTCCTCGCCACCGCCGTCACCGCCAACGCCGCCCTCAGCCTCGCCCAGGCCCTCGCCTTCGACCTGCCCCGCCGCCGCGGCCCCCTCGACCTCGCCATCGCGATCATCGCGATCGGCGCCCCGACCTTCGCCGCCGCCCTGCTCTGGAACGCCCGCCTGCACCGGTCGCCGTAGCCGTCACGGTACGAGGCTGAAGCGGATGGTGGCGCCCTCGCCGACCACGCCGTGGGCCGAGGCGCGGCCGCCGTGGCGCTCGACGATGCGGCGGACGATCGCGAGGCCGATGCCGGTGCCCTCGAACTCGGTCTCGGCGTGGAGGCGGTGGAACGGCTCGAACAGCCGGCCGGCGTGGCGCATGTCGAAGCCGGCGCCGTTGTCGCGGACGAACAGCTCGTCGCCATCGCGGCCGACGATGATCATCGGGCTCGCCTGCTTGCCGGTGAACTTCCAGGCGTTGGCGAGCAGGTTCTCGAGCGCGATCGTCACGAGTCGGGCGTCGCACACGGCCACGAGGTCGCGCGCGACCTGGACCTCGACCCGGCGCTCGGGCGCGCGCGCGCGCAGCTCGCCGATGATCGACCAGGCGATCGGCGCGAGGTCGATCGCGGTCTTGCGCAGCTCGCCGCAGCCGATCTGCGAGAGCGCGAGCAGGTCGTCGATGATCGCGCTCATCCGCCGCGAGCCGGCGAGGATCCGCCTGAGATAGTCGAGGCCCTTGCCGTCGAGCCCGCCGGCGTGATCGGCGAGGATGATCTGGCTGAACGCGTCGATCGCGCGGAGCGGGGCGCGCAGGTCGTGCGACACCGAGTAGCCGAACGCCTCGAGCTCGCGGTTCGCGGCCTCGAGCTGGCGCGCCCAGCGCCGCCGCGTCGTGTTGAGCGCGATGTGGGTCCGGACCCGGGCGACCAGCTCGCGCGCGGTGAACGGCTTGGTCAGGTAATCGTCGGCGCCGGCGTCGAGCCCGACCACCGACGCCTCGGCGCCGGCGCGCGCCGACAGCAGGATCACCGGCACCGTCTGGGTCCGCGGGTCGCTGCGCAGCGCCGACAGCAGCTCGAAGCCATCGACGTTGGGCATCATGATGTCGCTCAGCACCAGGTCCGGCGTCCGGTCGCGGGTCGCGCGCAGCGCCTCGGCGCCGTCGGCGACCGGCACGACGTCGAACTCGGCGCCGAGCAGCCGGGTCACGTACGCGCGCATGTCGGCGTTGTCGTCGGCCCAGACCACGCGCGGCCGGTCGCCGTGGGCCGGCACGTCGTCGTCGCGGTCGGCCAGCCAGTGCATCGCCTCGTCGGCGAACGCCCCGGCCGGCGACGACACCGTCGGCAGCGGCCCCGAGTCGTGGGCCAGCGCGACGTGCTCGGCGGGCAGGTGGGCCACGCCGGTCTCGAGCCGCACGGTGAACAGTGAGCCGACCCCCTCGGTGCTGGTGACCTCGACGTCGCCGGCCATCGTCCGCGCCAGCTCGCGGACCAGCGCCAGGCCGATGCCCGAGCCCTCGTGCGACCGGGCCCACGCGCCGCGCACGCGATGGAATCGCTCGAACACCCGCGGCAGCTCGCTCGCCGCGATGCCGATGCCGGTATCGACGACGCGCAGCTGGACGTGATCGCCGCGCCAGCGCAGCGCGACGGTGATGCCGCCGCGCGACGTGTGCTTGAACGCGTTGGACACCAGGTTCAGGACGATCTTCTCCCACATGTCGCGGTCGACGTAGATCGGCTCGGGCAGCGGTGGGCAGTCGATCGTCAGGCTCAGCCCCGCGCGCTCGATCGCGGCGCGGAACACGCTGGCCAGCTGCGTGGTCTCGGTCGCCAGGTCGATCGGCTCGTAGCTCGCGTGCTGGCGGCCTTCCTCGACCCGCGAGAAGTCGAGCAGCGTGTTGACCAGCTTGAGCAGCCGCACGCTGTTGCGATGCACGGCCTCGAGCCGGTCGCGGCGCGGCCGCGGCAAGGGCCGGTCGCGCTCGGCGAGCTCGTCCTCGAGCGGGCTCAGGATCAACGTCAGCGGCGTGCGCAGCTCGTGGCTGATGTTCGAGAAGAACGCGGTCTTGTGCCGGTCGAGCTCGGCGAGCTGCTCGACGCGGTGGCGCTCGTGCGCGCGGGTGTGGGCGTTGCCGAGCGAGGTCGCGAGCGCGCCGGCGACCTGATCGTAGAACGCGTGGTACGCGTCGGTCAGCGGCAGCCGCGCGCTGATCCCGACGACCAGCACGCCGATCGGCTCGACGCGGCCGGCGCTATGCATCGGCAACGCGATCGCCCGGGTCGGCCGCTCGGGGTACGGCCCGACCGGCTCGTCGAGCTCGAGGTCGAGCGTGACGCCGCGCCGGTCGCGCAGCACCTCGGCGACGGACCACGGCGCGGCCGCGCGCTCGACGACGTCCGGGCCCGCCGCCGCGATCCCGGCCTGCGCGACCCGCCGGACGCGGTCGCCGTCGGCCAGGTAGAACACGGCGAACGGCGTGTCGAGGTTGGCGTCCTGCAGCACCTCGGCCGCGGCCTGGAGCACGCGCTCGGCGGTGTCCGCGCTGCCCGAGAGCGCGGCCAGGTCGCGCAGCGTGCGTGTCCGGCGCTCGGACAGCACCTGTTCGGTCAGGTCGGTGATCGGATGGAACACGCCGTTGACCCCGCCGGACTCGTCGACCAGCGGGCTGAACGAGTAGGTGAACCAGGTCTCCTCGAGGAAGCCCCGGCGGTCGATGAACATCCGGACCTTCTCGAAGTACGCGCTGTGGCCGGCCCACGCCGACGCGTAGGCCTCGCCGATCACCGGAAACGCCGAGGCCCAGCACGCGCGAAAGTCCTGGCCCATCGCGGCGGGGTGCTTGTCACCGCAGCATGGCCAGTACCCGTCGTTGTAGATCTGGGTGTGGCCGGGGCCCCACGCCAGCGCGATCGGCGCGTTCGACGCCTGGATCAGGTTGACCACGGTGCGCAGGCTCTGCGGCCAGTCCTCGAGCGGGCCCAGCGGCGTCGCCGACCAGTCCTTGGCGCGGATCAGCCGGGCCATCTCGCCGCCGCCCATCAGCCAATCAGCACGGTTGCTGGCCATGGAAAACATGATTCGCCACAACCCACGATGTTCGCAATATGCGCGCCTGGCGCGAGCCGTGCGCGTGCGCGCGATCTGCAGCCCGGGCTGTAGATTTCCGTCCTCGACGCGTAAGAGCGCGGTGAAATCTAGCGCGCGGCGTCCTCGGGCCGGGTCGGGCGGTGCCAGTCGATCAGCTTCAGA
>DASWOO010000233.1:0-9670 GCA_036404335.1 Kofleriaceae bacterium | reverse complement strand
TCAGCGGTCAGCATCGAGTCCTCCTGGGCTGTTGCTATACGCATCCGCCGCGCCAGCCGCGCGGGCGGCACCGCGCGAGCGAAATCGCGGCATTAGGTCCCATGACGGGCGTGGTCGCGTCCAGGAGGTTGGACTGTGTCTAGACAATTGGACAGGCAAGCCGCGCCACTCGGGCGCTTCGTGAACGAGTCCTGGTCAGCTGCTGTCCAGCTATTTGGTCAAGCAAAGTCAGCGGCTTGGCGCCTTGTCAGGCCGTGGATCGTCCATCGGGTTGGACCCTGTCTAGACAGCTGGACAGCGTGGGGTAAGCTCCGGGACGTGTTCAACGCCGTGCGCCACGTCTTGGTCGTCGACGTCGACGAGGCGTCGCTCGGCTATGCCAGCGCGTCGCTGCCGGGCATGGAACTCGAGGCGGTGTCGACCGGCCCGGCGGCGCTCGATCGCGTGGTCGGGTCGGCGTTCGACGCCGTGCTGCTCGACCCCGCGCTGGGCGACGATGACGACGGCGCGCTCGCCTTACTCCACCGGATGCGGACCGTCGCGCCTGACACCGTCGTCGTGATCTGGAGCGCGCAGCCGACCGTCGGCTTCGCGGTCCGCGCGATGCGCGCCGGCGCGCTCGACGTCCTCAAGAAGACCGCCGCGGCCGCCGAGATCCGCTCGGTGGTCGAGCGCGCGATCGCCCACGGCGCCCTCGCGCGCGAGGTTCGCCGGCTGCGCGGCGAGGTCGAGCGCGCCCGCGGCCTGGGCGAGGTGATCGGCGAGTCGGCGCTGATGCGCCAGCTGCTCGCGATGATCGATCGGGTCGCGGCCTCGGACGCCACCGTGCTGATCGTCGGCGAGAGCGGCACCGGCAAAGAGCTACTGGCCCGCACGATCCACCGCGTCGGCCCGCGCGCGGACGGGCCATTCGTCGCGTTCGACTGCTCGGCGCTGGCGCCCAGCCTGCTCGAGGCCGAGCTGTTCGGCCACGAGAAGGGCGCGTTCACGGGAGCCAACCGCGCCCGCCGCGGCCTGTTCCGCGAGGCCCACGGCGGCACGATCTTCCTCGACGAGATCGGCGACATCGACGCCAGCGTCCAGAACAAGCTGCTGCGCGTGCTGCAGGAGCGCGAGATCAAGCCGGTCGGCGGCGACCGGCCGGTCGCGATCGACGTCCGGGTCGTCGCCGCGACCAACAAGGATCTCAAGGCGCTGGTCGCCCGCGGCCAGTTCCGCGAGGATCTCTACTGGCGGCTCGCGGTCGTGCCGATCCAGGTCCCGCCGCTGCGCGAGCGCAAGGAAGACATCCCGCAGCTCGCCGCCCACATCCTCGCGCGCCGCCGCGGCACCGCGAAGAGCTTCGCCGGCAACGAGGCGCGCTACCCGACCCAGATCACCGCCAAGGCGCTCGCCCGCCTCGAGTCGTACCGCTGGCCGGGCAACATCCGCGAGCTCGAGAACGTGCTGTCGCGCGCCGCCATCCTCTGCGACGGCGAGATCATCCGGTCGCACGATCTCGACATGCTCGGCCTCGACCGCGCGCCCGGCGCGGCGACGCCTGCCGAGTCCGACGAGCGCGTCGAGCTCCCCGCGATCGAGCTGTCCCGGCTCGGCGACGGCGTCGGCCTCAAGGACCTCACCGATCGCGCCATCCGCACCGTCGAGCGCGCCGCCCTGATCGCCGCCCTGCGCCGCGAGCGCAACCCCGGCTCGGCCGCCCGCCGCCTCGGCATCAGCCGGGCGTCGATCTACACCAAGATGAAGACCTACAGCCTCAACCCCGACGGCACGTCGCTCGAGTAGCCTGCTACGGTCCGCGCATGAAATACGAGCTGTACTACTGGCCCCAGATCCAGGGCCGCGGCGAGTTCGTGCGGCTGGTTCTCGAGGACGCGGGGTGCGAGTACGTGGACGCGGCGCGCGACGAGCAGGGGATCGCGCCGGCGAAGGACGCGTACACGCGGATCGAGCACGTGCTGTCGGGCAAGCGCGAGGGCGCGCTGCCGTTCGCGCCGCCGGTGCTGTATGCCGGCGACCTGGTCGTCGCGCAGACCGCGGCGATCACCGCGTTCCTGGGCGAGCGCCACGACCTGGCGCCCCGGGACGAGGCGGGCAAGCTGGCGGCGCGGATGCTCGCGATGACGGTCGCCGACCTGGTGGCGGAGGCGCACGACACGCACCACCCGACCACGGTGGAGAAGGCGTACGAGAGCCAGCAGGACGCGGCCAGGCCGCGGGCGGCCGCCTTCCGCGCGGGCCGGATCCCGAAGTTCCTGGGCTACCTGGAGCGCTGTCTCGAGCGCAACGGCGAGAGCCTGGTCGGCGCGGAGATCTCGTACGCCGACCTGGCGGCGTTCCAGGCGATCGAGGGCCTGACGTACGCGTTCCCCAGGGCGATGGCCAAGCAGAAGCCGGACATCCCGAAGCTGCTCGCGCTGCGTGACCGGGTGGCGCAGCGGCCGCGGCTGCTCCGGTACCTGACGTCGCCTCGCCGGCTGCCGTTCAACGAGATGGGCATCTTTCGGCATTATCCGGAGCTCGACGGCTAGTCCAGGATCGTGCAGGGGTCAGCGCACGGAGAGCTTGGCGTGAGGCCCGGGCGGGAAGGCGCGAGTCGGGGGATCGTAGCAGGACTGATGACATCATCCTGGCGCGCGGTAGCCCGGGTCGGCGACGTGCGACCCAATGACGTGATCGCGGTTGCGATCGATGGCGTGGAGCTGGTGCTGGGACGCGATGGCGAGCGGTATTTCGCGACCCAGCGCCGGTGCGTGCACCTGGGCGGCGACCTGGCGGAAGGGATTGTCTCGCGCGGCCACCTGATCTGCCCGGTGCACGCCTGGCGGTTCTCGACTGCGACGGGTTGCCTCGCGGAGGCATCGCAGTACTGTCTGGTGACGTATCCGGTGCGCGTGAACGGCGACCAGATCGAGGTCGATCCAACGCCGCGCACACCCCCAGCGCCGACCGCACCGCCGTAACCGCAGGAGCTCCCCGTGTCCCGTCCGACTGTCAGCTTGATCGAAGGAGATGGAATCGGCCCCGAGATCACCGCCGCCACCGTGCGCGCGATCGAGGCGGCGGGCGGCCAGCTCGCGTGGGACCGGGTCGACGCCGGCGCCAGCGCGGTGGCCAAGCACGGCGATCCACTGCCGGCCGCGACGATCGAGTCGATCAAGACCCACGGCCTGGCGCTCAAGGCGCCGCTGGCGACGCCGAGCGGCGGCGGCTATCGCTCGGTCAACGTGACCCTGCGCCAGCACTTCGATCTGTACGCCAACGTCCGGCCGGCGAAGACCATCCCCGGCGTGCCCGCGCGCTTCGACCACGTCGACATGGTCATCGTCCGCGAGAACACCGAGGACCTGTACGCCGGCATCGAGCACTACATCGATCCGCGGCGCACGGCAGCCGAGTCGATCGCGATCATCACGCGGTTCGGCAGCGAGCGGATCATCGTCTACGCGTTCGAGTACGCTCGGCGCCATGGCCGCAAGAAGGTCACGGTGGTCCACAAGGCCAACATCCTGAAGATGTCCAACGGCCTGTTCCTCGACGTCGGCCGCGAGGTCGCCAAGCGCTACCCCGACATCGAGCTCGACGACATGATCGTCGACGCCACAGCGATGAAGATGGTGATCGCCCCCGAGCGGTTCGACGTGATCGTGACGATGAACCTGTTCGGCGACATCCTGTCGGACCTCGCGGCCGGGCTCATCGGTGGCCTGGGTGTCGCCGGCGCGGCCAACATCGGGGCGGCCCCGAGCAGCGACGGCCGGGCGGTCGCGATGTTCGAGGCGGTGCACGGCACGGCGCCGGACATCGCCGGCAAGGGCATCGCCAATCCGACCGGCCTGATGATGTCCGCCGTGATGCTGCTCGACCACGTCGATCAACGCGAGGCCGCGGCCCGGCTGCGCCGGGGCCTGATGGCGACCCTCGCCAGCTCCGCCGCGCGCACCGGTGACCTCGGCGGCCGCGCGACCACCGAGCAGTACACCGACGCGGTGATCCAGGCGATGGGCTGACTACGACGGCAGGCGGTCGCCGACGTTGCCCCGGGCGGGCGCGGTCGGCGGCGGGATCGCCGGCTCGGGGTCGGGCGTGGCGGACGCCTCGGTCAGCGCGACGCCCAGCGCGTCGTCGATCTTGTTCATCGTGCGAATGTCGAGCTGCGACCGGACCTCCTCGGGGATGTCGAGGGTGTCCTTCAGGTTGCGCTCGGGCAGGAAGATGATCTTGATGCCGGCACGGTGCGCGGCGATGACCTTCTCCTTCACGCCGCCGATCGGCAGCGCGTGGCCGCGCAGATCGATCTCGCCGGTGATCGCGACGTCGGGCCGCACCGGCCGGCCGGTGAACACCGAGACCACCGCGATGGTCAGGGCGACGCCCGCGGACGGGCCGTCCTTCTTGATCGCGCCCTGCGGCAGGTGGATGTGCAGGTCGCTGTTGGCCAGCTTGTCGGCGTCGATGCCGAGCCTGGCCGCGTTGGACCGCGTCCAGGAGTACGCCGCCTGCGCGCTCTCCTTCATGACGTCGCCCATCTGGCCGGTCATCTTGATCTCGCCCTTGCCGGGATAGATCCGGCACTCGATGAACATGATGTCGCCGCCGACCGGCGTCCACGCCATGCCGGTGATCACGCCGACCTCGGGTAGCCGGTTCGCCATGTCGTTGACGTAGCGCGGCGGGCCGAGCAGCTCCTCGAGCGCGCGCTTGTCGAAGTCGACCGCGGGCGCGCCCTCGGCGACGCGCACGGCGGCGCCGCGGCACACCGCCGCGATCTCGCGCTCGAGGTTGCGCACGCCGGCCTCGCGCGTGTAGCTGTGGATGATCTCGCTCAGCACCTCGTCGTCGAGCTCGAGCTGCTCCTTGCCGATGCCGTGCTCGCCGAGCTGCTTGGGCAGGAGGTGGTTCTTGGCGATCGCCAGCTTCTCGACGCTGGTGTAGCCCGAGAGCTCGACGGTCTCCATGCGGTCGAGCAGCGGCTGGCTGATCGTGTCCAGCTGGTTCGCCGTGCAGATGAACATGACCTTGGACAGGTCGACCGGGACCTCGATGTAGTGGTCGACGAAGTCCTTGTTCTGCTCGGGGTCGAGGACCTCGAGCATCGCGGCGGCCGGATCGCCGCGCATGTCGGCCGCGAGCTTGTCGATCTCGTCGAGCACGAACACCGGGTTCATCGAGCCAGCCTTCTTGAGGCCGGCGACGATGCGGCCGGGCAGGGCGCCGATATAGGTGCGGCGGTGGCCGCGGACCTCCGCCTCGTCGCGCACGCCGCCGAGCGAGATCCGCACGTACTTGCGGCCCAGCGACGACGCGATCGACTTGCCGAGCGAGGTCTTGCCGACGCCCGGCGGGCCGATCAGCAGCAGGATCGGGCCGTGCTTGTTCGGCGCCAGCTTGCGCACGGCGAGGAACTCGAGGATGCGGCGCTTGACCTTGTCGAGGCCCGAGTGCTCGGCCTCAAGGATCGCGCGCGCGGCCGACACGTCGAGCCGGTCCTCGGTGAACGTGTTCCACGGGATCTCGAGCAGGTTCTCGACGTAGGTCCGCGCGATGTTGTACTCGGGCGACGACGACGCCATCTGGCTCATCCGCGACAGCTGCTTCTTGGCAACCGCGCGGACCTCGTCGTTCATCTTGCTATCTTCGATCTTCTTGCGCAGCTCGTCGATCTCGGCGTTGTCATCCTGCTCGCCGAGCTCCTCCTGGATCTGCCGCATCCGATCGCGCAGCACGCGCTCGCGGTGGGTGCGCGACGACTCGCCCTCGAGCTCGGCGCCGATGTCGGCCTTGAGCCGCAGCACGGTCGCCTGGCGCTCGAGCGACGGGATGATCCGCTCGAGGCGCTTCATCGTGTCGGTCTCGATCAGCAGGCTGGTCAGATCGTCACGCTCGAGCTCGAGGTACGGCGCCGCGGCGTCGACCAGCTTGTCCGGGTCGGTGATCGCCTGGACCTGGGCGCGCGTCAGCTCGCCCTTGGGCTCCTTGGGCTCCTTGCTCGAGCCGGACTCGGGCTTGGATTCCTTGGCCTGCGCGTCGGTCACGACCGCGAGCAGGTAGTCGCGAACCTTGGTGGTGGTCGCGACCAGGTGATCGCTCGCCACGGTCGCGGTCGACTGCAGCGCGGACACGCTGGCGATCAGGAACGGCTCGGTCGCGACGAGCGCGTCGATGTGAACGCGCTCGAGGAACCGCATGACGCAGGTGAACCGGCCGGGCGAGTGCTTCACGACCTGGACGATCTCGGCGCGCACGCCGACCTCGTGCAGGTCGCGCTGACCGGGATCGCGGACCGCCGGGTTCTTCTGCGGGATGATGACGATCAAATTGTCGTCGCGCGTCGCGGCTTCGATCGCCCGGACGGATGCCTCACGCCCGATCTCCAGCGGGCCCACGTGACCGGGGAGCTGAACCTCGGTCCGGAGTGGGATGACAGGATATTGACCTGCGGTCTCGGTGTGTTTCGTCACGACCCCTCGAGTCTACGATGTTTCAGTCGTTGTGCCCGCGTTTGCGCAGGCGAGTTGCGAGCTGGGTGACCGCTTTCTTGGCCTCGTCATCGAGCTCGGTCGGCACGTCGATCTGCACCGTCACGTAGTGGTCGCCCGTGCCGCCGGTGTGGTCGGGCATGCCCTTGCCGCGCAGGCGCAATTTTTTCCCGCTCGACGTGCCCGGCGGGATCTTGACCTCGGCCGTGCCGTCGATCGTCGCGACCGCGGCGACCGTCCCGAGGATCGCGCGGTCAAACGCGATCCTCACGTCGGAGTACACGTCGGCGCCCTCGACCTTGAGCCACGAGCCATCGCTGGCCTTCACGTTCTGCTCGAGCTCGGCGTCCTGCGCGTCGCGCCGCCGGCCGCCGCGCGCACGCGCGCCATCGCTGAACGGATCGCTGTGCTCGACCCGCACGCGCGCGCCGCCCGGGCTGCCGCCGTTGCTGAAAAATTGCCCGAACAGGTCGCCGAGGTCGAACACGCCCGGACCACCGCTCTGCGACGTGTACGTATGGCTCACGCCACCGGGAAAGCCGGACATGCCGCGCGGCATCCCGCCGCTGGCGCGGAGGTCGTCGTACATCTGGCGCTTCTTGGCGTCGCCCAGCACGTCGTACGCGTTGGAGATCTCCTTGAAGCGCTGCTCCTTGGCCTTGTCGCCGCCCGTCGAGTCGGGGTGGTTCGCCTTCGCGAGCTTGCGATAGGCGCGCTTGATCTCGTCGGCCGTGGCGGTCTTGGCCACGCCGAGCGGCTTGTAGTAATCGGCGCTCGGATCGAAGTCGATCGGCTGCGACATGGCTTAGGCCGCGGCTCCCTTCGTGCTGCGGTGGAACGTGATGCTGTCGCCCTCGACGTCGGCCTCGAGCTGATCGCCCGACTGGAACTCGCCGGCGAGCAGCTTGATGGCGAGCGGATCGATCACGAGCTTCTGCAGCGCGCGCTTGAGCGGGCGCGCGCCGTACACCGGATCGTAGCCAGCCTCGGCGACCCGCGCGACTGCCTGGTCGGACAGGTGCAGCGTGAGCTGGCGCTCCGCGAGCAGCTGGTCGAAGCGCTGGGCCTGGATCCGGACGATCTGGCCGAGCTGCGACTCGTCGAGCGGCTCGAAGAAGATGATCTCGTCGATCCGGTTCAGGAACTCGGGGCGGAACGTAGCCTGGAGCTCGCGCATCGCCTGCTGCTCGACCTGCGCGCGGTTGTCCTGGGTCAGCTTGAGCAGGTGGGCGCTGCCGACGTTGCTGGTCATGACCACGACGGTGTTGCGGAAGTCGACCGTGCGGCCCTGGCCGTCGGTCAGCCGGCCGTCGTCGAGCACCTGGAGCAGGACGCTCCACACGTCGGCGTGCGCCTTCTCCATCTCGTCGAGCAGCACGACCGAGTACGGATGCCGGCGCACCGCCTCGGTGAGCTGGCCGCCCTGGTCGTAGCCGACGTAGCCCGGCGGGGCGCCGACCAGCCGCGACACGGTGTGCTTCTCCTGGTACTCGGACATGTCGATGCGGATCATCTCGTGGTCGCTGTCGAACAAGAACTCGGCGAGCGCCCGCGCCAGCTCGGTCTTGCCGACGCCGGTCGGGCCCAGGAACAGGAAGCTGCCGATCGGCCGGTTGGGGTCCTTGAGCCCGGCGCGCGCGCGGCGGACTGCGGCGGCGACCGCGGCGACCGCGGCGGTCTGACCGACGACGCGTTCGCACAGCCGGTCCTCCATCTTACCGAGCCGCTCGACCTCGCCCTCGAGCATCTTCTCGACCGGGATCCCGGTCCACTTGGCGACCACCCCGGCGATGTCGTCCTCGGTGACCTCCTCGCGCAGGAACCCGCCCTTGGCCTTGAGCGCCTCGACCTTGGCGGTGTCGGTGGCGGTGTCCTTCTCGAGCTCGGGGATCGAGCCGAACCGCAGCTCCGAGGCGCGCGCGTAGTCGCCCTGGCGCTGCAGCTTGTCGGCCTCGGCCTTGAGCAGCTCGAGCTTCTCCTTCTTGGTGCGCAGGCCGGCGATCAGCGCGCGCTCCTGCTGCCACTGCGCCTTCATGCCCGACGCCTGCTCCTTGAGCTCGGCGATCTCGCGCACGACCTCGGGCAGCCGCTGGCGCGACCGGCGATCATCCTCGCGCTCCAGCGCGGCGCGCTCGACCTCGAGCGTCATCACGCGGCGCTCCAGCGTGTCGATCGGGGTCGGCACGCTCTCGATCTCCATCTTGAGCCGCGACGCCGCCTCGTCGACCAGATCGATCGCCTTGTCCGGCAGCTGGCGCGACGGGATGTAGCGGTGCGACAGCCGCACCGCCGACACCAGCGCCGCGTCGCGGATCCGGATGCCGTGGTGGACCTCGTACTTGTCCTTGAGGCCGCGCAGGATCGCGATGGTGTCGTCGACCGACGGCTCCTCGATCATCACGGGCTGGAACCGGCGCTCGAGCGCCTTGTCCTTCTCGATGTGCTTGCGATACTCGTCGAGCGTGGTCGCGCCGATACAGCGCAGCTCGCCGCGCGCCAGCGCCGGCTTGAGCAGATTGGCCGCGTCGGTCGCGCCCTCGGCGGCGCCCGCCCCGACTAGCGTGTGCAGCTCGTCGATGAACATGATGACCTCGCCCGCGGCGGACGCGACCTCCTTGAGCACGGCCTTGAGCCGCTCCTCGAACTCGCCGCGGTACTTGGCGCCGGCGATCAGCGCGCCGAGATCGAGCGAGACGATCCGCTTGTTGCGCAGCGACTCCGGCACGTCGCCCTGCGCGATGCGCTGGGCGATGCCCTCGACCACGGCGGTCTTGCCGACGCCGGCCTCGCCGACCAGCACGGGGTTGTTCTTCGTGCGCCGCGACAGGATCTTGATCGTGCGGCGGATCTCTTCATCGCGGCCGATCACGGGATCGAGCTTGCTGTCGCGCGCCAGCTTGGTCAGGTCGCGGGTGTAGCGCTCGAGCGCCTCGTACTTGGCCTCGGGGTCGGCGTCCTGGACCCGCTGGTTGCCGCGCACGGCGACCAGCGCCTCGAGGATCGCGTCCTTGGTCGCGCCGGAGGCGACCAGCACGTCGCCGGCGCCGCCCTTGCTGTCCGACAGGGCGATCAGGAAGTGCTCGGTCGAGATGAACTCGTCCTTCATCTGCGCGGCCTCGCGGCCCGCCGCCTCCCAGATGTCCTTGAACGCCCGGCCGGCCTCGACATCGAGCGCGGCGCCGCGGGCGCGG
>DASWOO010000232.1:0-2145 GCA_036404335.1 Kofleriaceae bacterium | reverse complement strand
AGATCGCGCGCAACATGGACTCGGTGCGGCAGATCGCGACCGAGGTGCTGTCGGGCTCGGAGGAATCGGTGGTCCAGGCCGAGCGGCTGCACGAGCTGGCGTTCGAGCTCGAGGAGTCGATCGGCGGGTTCAACCTCGACGGCAACAAGCTGGCGTCGCGCGCGACCCGGGCCAAGCCGGCCGAGCAGCGGGCGCTGCCGGTGGGCAAGGCCAGGGCCGGCCGGCCGGCTGATCGCTAGCGGGCGCGATGCTGGCGCCGGAGATCATCGCGGCGATCGCGCGGCGGCTCGCCGAGCACGCCGGGCTCGAGCTGCCGGCGTGGGTGGTCGACGCGCGGGCGTCGGCGCGGATCGCGGTCCTGGGCGTGGCCGCGGCCGACTACGTCGCGCTGATCGATAGCGGGCGCGGCGCCGGCGAGCTGATGGCGCTGGTCGAGGCGGTGCGGGTCGGCGAGAGCCGGCTGTTCCGCCACCGCGGCCAGCTCGCGGCGCTGACCGATGTGGTGGTGCCGACGCTGCGCGCGCACGGCCAGCGCAGCGTGCGGGTGTGGAGCGCCGGGTGCGCGGCCGGCGAGGAGCCGTACACCCTGGCGATCGTGCTGGCGCGGGCGATGCCCGAGTGCGCGATCAGCGTGCTGGCGACCGACGTCAGCGCCGAGGCGCTGGCCGAGGCCGAGGCGGCGCGCTATCCGCGGGCGGAGCTGCAGCACGTGCCGGCGGCGTACCGCGACGCGTTCGTCGACGGCCCCGACGCCGAGACGATCAGCGTGGCGCGGCGCTACGCGTCGCTGGTCCGGTTCGAGCGCGCGAACCTGCTCGACGGCGCCGCGCCGCGCGGCTGCGAGCTGGTGTGGTGCCGGAACGTGCTGATCTACTTCACCGCCGAGGCCCGGCGCCGGGCGATCGACCGGCTGGTGGGCGCGGCGGTGGTCGGCGGCCACGTGTTCGTGGGCTACAGCGAGTCGCTGCGCGACGTCGCCGAGCTCGAGCCGGTGCGCGCGGCCGACGCGGTGTTCTACGCGAAGCGCGAGCTCGCGCCGGCGGCTGGGCTGCCGCGGCGCGCGCGGACGCCGACCGCGGTGCCGGAGCGCAGGCCCGCAGTTGCGGCCGCTGCGCCCGCTGCGCCCGCGGCGCCCGCTGCGCCCGCGGCGCCTGCTGTGGACGACCGGACGCCGCCGCCGATCCTGTTCGCGATGGAGCCGCCGCGCGACGACACGCTGGTGCTGCGCGGCCGGCCGGCCGCCGCGCGGGTCACCGCCGAGATCTCGGCGCGGCTGGCGCAGCGCGGGCTGCGGTCGCTGACCGTGGACCTCGACGCGGCCGAGCTGCTCGACGATGACCTGGTGCCGGTGCTGCGCCGGGTGCGCGCGGTGGCGCGGGCGGAGGGCATCGTGGTGGTGCTGCGCGCGACCCGGACCGGCGCGCGGCGCTGGCTCGGGCGCCACGGGCTCGACGAGGACGCGGCATGACCTCGTGGGACGAGTTCGTCGCGCGCGGAGGGGCCGACGCCGCGCAGCTGGTCGAGGCGGCCGGTCAGCCGGGCCGGCTCGCCGAGCTCGGCCTGGTCGCGTTCCGGATCGGCCTGGCGAGCCTGCTGCTCGGCGCGGACGACGTCGGCCGGCTGGCGCTGGCGATCGAGCGGGCGATTGATCGTCTGCCTGGGCCGCCGGCGCCCGCGCTGGTCGACGCGATCGGGACCCTGCGCGACGCGCTCGTCCAGCTCGCCCAGCCCGACAAGTCGGGCGCGCGGGTCGAGGGCCTGCCGCTCGAGGAGCGGCGCCGCGCGCTCGAGGGCGACGGGACGCCGGTGCCGGTGCCGGTGCCGGTTGCGAGCGCAGCGCCGGTGCCGGTGGCGAGCGCAGCGCCGGTCGACGAGCGCCTGGCTTCGCCGATGGTTTCCCCGCCCGAAGGCACTCGGAGTCCAGGCTTTGCCTGGACTCCGAGTGTCGACGACGACATGCTCGACCTGTTCTTCGACGAGGCCGCCGAGCGCGTCGCCGCCCTCGCCGGCAAGCTGGTCGACATCGAGCGCCGGCCCGACGACCGCGAGCTGCTGCGCGACGTGTTCCGCGACCTGCACACCGTCAAGGGCAGCTCGGCGATGGTCGGCCTGGCCCCGGTCAACCAGCTCGCCCACGCCGCCGAG
>DASWOO010000231.1:0-1871 GCA_036404335.1 Kofleriaceae bacterium | reverse complement strand
GCCCTGCTCGTCACCCTGTCGCTGGTCGGGACCGCGGTCGCCGCGCCGCCGCCCGCCCCCTCTCCCTCCCATGTCGTCGTCGAGCACTTCGCCAGCAAGGCGCTGGGCGTCGACAAGCACGTCGTGGTCTACCTGCCGCGCGGCTACGACTCGCAGCCCAGGACCCGCTGGCCGGTGTTCTACTACCTGCACGGCCTGGGCGGCGACGAGACCAACTGGACCGCCGGCATGCACCTCGATCAGGCGGCCGACAAGCTCGGGCTCGCCGCGATCATCGTCATGCCCGATGGCGACGACGGGTTCTACTTCAACTCGGCCACGCCGATCGACTACGACCAGTGCATGAAGGACGGCACCGGGCTGTTCAGCGTCAAGGAGCCGCACGACACGACATGCGTCCGCCAGCGCAGCTATGGCTCGTACATCGCCGAGGACCTCGTGCAGTGGGTCGACAAGACCTACCGGACGATCGCCAAGCGCGAGGGCCGCGGCATCGCCGGGCTGTCGATGGGTGGGTTCGGCGCGATCGACCACGCGCTGCGCGACCACGCGTTCGCCGCCGCCGCGAGCCACTCCGGCGCGATCGAGCTGCGCTACATCGGCCCGCACCCGTACGTCGCCGGCCAGGCGCCGCGGATGCTCACCGAGCCGAGCAAGTACAACAGCGCCGGCCAGGTCGGCGCGTGGATCGCGAAGATGTTCGGCCAGGACATCGCCACCTGGAAGGCGCACGACATCGTCGGCCTGCTCGACACCAACGCGGCCGCGTTCAAGGATCTCGCGCTGTACTTCGACTGCGGCAGCGAGGACGACTTCCAGCTCGACGACAACCTCAAGTTCGTCCACGAGCAGCTGACCGCCCACAAGATCGCGCACGAGTTCTTCATCGGCCCCGGCCACCACAACGCCGCGTTCTGGACCGCCCGCGCGCCGTTCAGCCTGCAGTTTCTACGCGACCACGTCGCGAAGCCGACTAACTGATCCCGATCGAGGCGGCGAGCGCCTTGACCGCGGCGCGCGCGACCTCGACGTGCTCGGCGGCCTCGCTGACCGCCGACGAGATCGTGCTGACCGACTCGGACGGCGACATCATCGCGGTCTCGTCGCTGGCCGCGCGCATGTTGGCGCGCAGCGAGTTGATCGACTCCTCGAGCTGGGTGACGTGCGCGGCGAGGTCGGAGATCGGGACCTGGGCGCCGGTCCGGGTCATCTCGCTGTCGTCGTCGCCGTCGATCGCCTCGCGCAGCTGGCGCTGCGATTCGGACAGCTGGTTGCGCAGCCCGGCGATCACCGACTCGTACTTCGATAGATTCACCTGCGCCGTCGAGTCGTGGTCGCCGGCCGGCGGCTTGGCGGCGCGGCGGTGCGTGGTGTCGGTGTCGACCCGGTTGTCGCGGACCTCGGACTCCAGCCGGTCGCGCTCGAGCGTGATCTGCGCGAGCTTGGCCTTGGCCTCGCGCAGCTCGCGCTGCAGGCCCGCGATCTCGCGCTCGGTCTCGGCCGCGAACGACCGGACGTTGTCGGCGGTGGCGACCTCGCGCTCGAGCGCGGCGATCCGGGTTTGCATGTCCGAGGTCTGGCGCGCGAACGCGGCGGCGTTGCCCTCGGCGGCCTCGGCGCGCTGCTCGGCGGCGGCGATCCGGCGCTCGGACTCGGTGGTCGCCCGGCCGCTGACGTCCTGCGCCGCCTGGACCCGGCGCTGCTGCTCGGCGAGCTGGGTCTGCAGCGCCTCGCCGTGGGCCTGGGCCTCGGCGAGCCGGTGCTCGGCGTCGGCCACGCGGGCCTCGGCATCGGCCATGCGCTGCTCGACCGCGCTGGCCCGCTGGGCGCGCTGCTCGGCCTCGGCCAGCCGGGCCTCGGCCGCGCGCAGC
>DASWOO010000230.1:0-13306 GCA_036404335.1 Kofleriaceae bacterium | reverse complement strand
GTAGATGCGGTGCTCGACGAGACTGGTGGCCCTCGAAGGTGAGGTGGGAAGAACGCGGGACCTGCCTGTGGATGGTGGCTGGCCCGTGACCTGCGCGCGTTGGGGCGCGAGGGCAGCGGTGTCGCGCAGCTCACCGGCCTTACCGCCACCACCCACAGGCCTGACGCTCGACCGAGGGTTCCTGACGGGTTAATTTTGATTTGGCGGATTTGAGGGTGGAGATACGGTGCTCGACGAGACTGGTGGCCCTCGAAGGTGAGGTGGGAAGAGCGCGGAACCTGCCTATGGATGGTGGCTGGCCCGTGACCTGCGCGCGTTGGGCGCGAGGGTCGCGATGTCGCGCAGCTCACCGGCCTTGCCGCGACCACCCACAGGCCTGACGCTCGACCGAGGGTTCCTGACGGGTTAATTTTGATTTGGCTGATTTGAGGGTAGATGCGGTGCTCGATGAGACGGTTGGCCCTCGAAAGTTGGGGTGGGGAGAACGCGGGACCTGCCTATGGATGGTGGCTGGCCCGTGACCTGCGCGCGTTGGGGCGCGAGGGCCGCGATGTCGCGCAGCTCACCGGCCTTGCCGCCACCACCCACAGGCCTGACGATAGAGCGAGGGTTCCTGACGGGATACTTTTGATTTGGCGGATTTAGGGTTGCGAGCCCCGGCCCCGGCCACCCCGGGGCTCGCCCGTTGGTCTCGGTGGCCGCGCGGACCAGCCGGAGGTCGCCGCTCTTGGTCGAGAACACGTCATGGCCCGGCGATCGCGCAGCTGCTCTTTGCGCTCGATCGCGACCGCGAGCGCGCGGTTCATCGACATTAGGGCTGAGGGTCCCGGGACTGGTCGCGGTCACCCGCGGATGTCGCCTGACGGCTGGGCATCGAAGTGCTCGCGCCAGAGGGGCCGCGCGGATCCGGACCCGGCGCTGCAGCGAGACGGGGATGGCGGCGGTCATCCCGGTGATGAGGGAGACCGGGACGCCGGAGCGCAGCAGGGTCAAGAGATCGGCCGAGTCAGGCAGGCCTTCGGCCTCGACCTGCTCGTCGGCGCTGAGCGCGGCTCCTCCGTCTTGCTTGTCGAGCAAGGCGTGCAGCCGCGATCGAGCCCTCGGTAGTTGCAGGCGCAGCAGGTCGGGCACTTCGATCTCGAAGTCGACCGTCGCGTTCGGGCTCACCTGGCACGGGTACCGCAGCCGGCGGAGACGCGCCAAGGGCTTCGTCGGGCGGACGGTCTTGACGCGCGGAATTACAAGACGCGGATCAGTTCGTCGCGGGGATGGCGCGTTCGTCGACCGCGGGCAGCGGCGGGTAGTGATCGAGAGCGCGGCGCGCCGCGAGGAGCTGGCGTTGGATGGTCATGTCGCCGGGGTCTGCGAGGGTGAGGCCGATCAGCAGCAGGTAGCGCTGAGCGAGGGGCAGGTTCGCGAGGGATGACCGGGACTGAGTGAGCTCGGTGGCGAGCGCGGGAACGCGACCGAGGACGCCGAGGTAGCCGAGGCGGCGAAGCGCGTCGATGGCGCGGCCGACGCAGCCGATATGCGTGACGGTGGGCTCGAGAGCGGGGGTCGGAGACGCAGCGCCCGTAGATGATGCCGGGCCGGTCGAAAATGCCGGGCCGGTCGAAAATGCCGGGCCGGTCGAGGATGCCGGGCCGGTCGAGGATGCCGGGCCGGTCGAGGGTGTCGCCGACGCGGCGCAGGTGGCGAGGACTTGCTGGGCGGCGGCGAGCTCGGCGGTGCGGAGCGAGGGGGGCAGCGGGTCGAGGGTGGCGAGGCGGGCGTTCTGGCGGAGGCGGAGCAAGGCGCGGCCCGCCGCCGGGCGGTGGGCGGTGTGATCGCGGAGGAGCGAGCGCAGGAGCTGGTGGTAGGCGGTCATGCCGAGGCGCGAGACGGTCTGCTCGCGCAGCCAGGCGAAGGCGCGCGCGGCGTGGAGGGGTGGGCCCGCGTGAAGCGCCGATGCAGCGGCGCGGGACCAGGCGGGGTCGTCGGCGCGGTCGAGGATGTCGAGGGTGGCGAGCGGGCCGTGGAACACGACCTGGTGATCGCGGGCGACCTCGAGCGCGACCGCGGTGGGGCCGGGATGAGCCGGCGCGCCGAGCAGGAGCGCGCGGCGCTCGAGGCCGTGCGGGCCCGGGCGGTAGGGCCGGAGCGAGATCGTGTCCTCGTCGCCGCCGTCGACGGTGCCGCGGAGCGTGACGTGGTCGATCGCCGGATCGGCCCACGCGATGATTAGCTCGACGCGCACCAGGGCGCCTGGGGCGGCGGTGGTGACCGTCTGATCCGACAGGTAGACGCGCAGCCGGTCGTCGGCGAACACCGGCGGGGTCGCCGGCTCGGCCGCCACCTCGACCAGGTCGCGGCGCGCCATCAGGTGGCCCTCGCCGGCGAGGTAGCGGTCGCCGGCGTAGGCGGCGTCGTAGAAGCCGATGCCGGTGGCCGACGACGCGAGGTCCGGCCGCCGCTCCTCGTGCACGTACTGGTTCAGCTGGCGCATTCCGGCCGGGTCGCCGAAGTTGCGGCCGATGTGCGCCATCGTGAAGTCGGCGAGGTAGCCGTTGTCGACGTACTGCGTGCCGCCGACCAGCAGCGTGCCGCCCGCGTCGGGCACCATCGTGACCGCGTACGGCACGCCGAGCCGCGCCTGGTGCTCCCAGCGCTCGCCGCCGTGCAGCTCGCCGACCCGCGCGACCGTGACGTCGTCGAGGTAGAGCACGCGGCCGAGCCGCTCGATCGCGAGCCCGACCACGGCCGCCGCGATCGCCGCGAGCCCGCCCGCCGCGGCCACGCGCCATCGGCGCCCCGCCCCGCGCAGCCCGGCGACGCACACCGCCGCCAGCACCGCGGTCGCCGCGTGCGCCACGGCAAGGAACGGCGTGGCGAACCGGTGCTCGCCCATCGTGAAGTCCTCGCCGACGGTGATCGGCAGCGCGAGCGACGCCACCAGCAGGATCGCCAGCACCGCCGCGATCCGCCACCGGCGCGCCGCGGCCAGCCCGATCACCGCCGCCGCGAACGCCCAGCCGCACGCATACGGCAGGATGTTCTCGATCACCGAGTGCTGCAGGTTGTAAAGCGGCGGTGTCTGCGTCGCGATCTTGGCGTAGTACGTGTTCGGCAGCCAGTCGCCGTACGCGACGTGCCGCCACGCCAGGAATGCGACGAACAGCCCGCTCGTCACCGCCAGCGCGCCCGCGACCTGGCGCGCGTGCCGCCGCCACGCCAGCGCCGCCGGCTTGCTGCACGCGCAGAGCGCGGCATAGAACGCGGCGACGTAGACCGGCGCCTCGGGCCGGGTCAGCGCGGCGAGCGCCGCGACGCCGCCCCAGCCCGGCGCGAGCGGCACGCCATCGGCGGTGCGCACGCAGAGCCACAACAGCGCGACGAGCCCCGTCGACACCCAGACGTTTTCGAGCCCCGAGCCGTACCAGATCCACGTCGCCGGCGTGAGCAGCTGCGCCGCGGCGAACACCCCGGCGCCGGCCACCGCCGCGACCTCGCGGGTCAACCGGCGCAGCACCGCCCAGACCAGCGCGGTCATCACCGCGAACAGCAGCATCTCGATCCGCAGGTGGCTGGTCACCGGATCGAACAGGTGGACCCAGCGCAGCAGCGCGACGACGAAGAACACCAGGGGGTTGCTGTACGTCTCGACCGGCGTGCCCTCGAGGTACGCGGCCACCGTGCCGTGATCGGCCGCCTCGAACGCCGCCGCGTAGGTGATGCCCGCGTCGTCGATGCCCCAGAACCCGGCGGCGTGCCGGCCGAGCCGGAACGCCACGGCGGCGACCACGACCACCGCGAGCCACACGCGGCTATCGCGGAGTCGCTGTCGCCAGGCCATCGCGTCGCACGCTATGCGACCGCGCCGCGAACGACAACCGCTAGCGGATGTGGATCGAGCCGAGCCCGGTCTTGCGCTTGGTGATGCGCGCCGGGTGGCCCTGGATGTCGATGCTGCCGGTGCCCGACAGGTCGGCGTCGACGGCGTCGATCGCGTCGACCGTGGCCGAACCGGTGCCCGACATGGCCACCACGACCGACTTCGCGACCAGTTGCTGGGCCGACACGCTGCCCGTGCCGGCGACCTCGACGCGCAGCGCGCCCGCCGTGCCGGCGACCTTCAGGTGACCGGTGCCGGGCAGGCTCAGCGACAGCGTGGGCGACGCGAGGTTCGACGCCTTGATCGAGCCGGTGCCGCTGACCATCAGCGAGCTGACGTCGCCGACCGAGACCACGGCGTGCATGTGAATGTTGTGCGCGTCCTTGGGGAACCGGGTGTCGATGACGAGCACGCCGTCCTTGACCGTGGTCGAGACCAGGCCGAACAGCTCCGCATCGCCGACCAGCTCGACCGCGCCGGGCTTGCCGGCGACGACCTCGACGCCCATCGTGCCGGCGAGCTCGACGCCGTGGAACGCCGGGACCTGGCGCGCCTGGTGGGCATCGGCGCGGCCGCCGCCGGGCGCGTCGCCATCGCCGGTCTGGGCGTGCGCGGAGTGGAGCAGGCTGGAGAGCAGCAGCAGGCCGAACAGTGGAATCGCGCGCTTCATGCCCCTCACGATCCACGGCCTCACCGGCCGGTTGACATGCGCTCGTACGCGACGCCCCAGCGGATCCCGCGATCGCAGGTGACCAGCACCGGCGAGTCGACCCGGGCGACCACGCGCGCGAAGATCGCCGCGCCCGCAGCGATGACGTCGGCGCGCGCCGGCTCCATGCCGGGGATCAGCTTGCGCTCGGCCACCGTCGCCGCGATCAGCCGCCCGACCAGCTCGTTGAGCGCGCGCGGCAAGATCCGCAGCCCGGTGACCGCCGCGGCGTCGTACGTCGTGAGCCCTAGCTTGATCGCCGCGAGCGTGGTCGCGGTGCCCGCGGTGGCGATCACCGCCACGCCGCGCGGCAGGGTCAGCGCCTGCAGGTGGCGGTCGATGTCGGCCTCGAGCGCGGCGACCTCGTCGGCGATCGGCGGGTCGTGCTTCAGGTGGCGCTCGGTCATCCGCACCGCGCCGATCGGCACGCTGACCTGGTGCAGCACCGCGCCGTTGTCGACGCTGATCAGCTCCGTCGAGCCGCCGCCGACGTCGACCACGAGGTAGCGCGCATCGGCCAGATCGGGGAACGTGCGCGCGACCGCGGTCGCAGCGAGCTCGGCCTCGCGCCGGCCCTCGATGATCTCGATCTTGGCGTTCAGGATCGCCTCGGCCGGCTCGACGAACGCCGCGGCGTTCTTGGCCTCGCGCGCGGCCTGGGTCGCGATCACGATCGGCTGCGCCACGCCATGCTGGTCCATCACGGTGCGATACTCGCGACAGATCTCGAGGCTCTTGGCGATCGACTCCTCCGAGAGCTGACCGGTGGCGTCCAGGCCCTTGCCGAGCCGACCGAACCGGCAGAGATCGACCAGCGGCTGCATCGCGTTGTCGACGATCAGCAGCAGCAGCGTGTTGGTCCCGATGTCGATGACTGCCGTAGGCATGCCGCTGTATATCGCGGCGCGGCAGTCACCGGGGCGTTAGCCCTGCGGCCAACCGCCGCCGTTGTTGCCGTTATTTCCGTTGTTGTTTCCGCCGTTACCGTCGGGCGGCCAGCCGCCATTGTTGTTCTGAGGCGGGTGGTTGTCGGCGTGCTGAGCGTGTCCACCCTGGCCATAATTTTGCTGCTGCGCGGCCGGCGGCGGCCACTGCTGCGGCTGCTGCGCGGCGGGCGGCGGCCACTGCTGCGGCTGCGCACCAAAATCACTCGGCGGCGCGTAGCCCTGGTTGCTCTGGCCCGGCATCTCGTTGCCCATGCCGCCGACCAGCGGCGGCGCGGCGTCGTCCTTCTTCTTGCGGCGGAAGATCTTGCGGAAGAAGCCGGCGACCGCCGCGAACACGAGGATCACGCCCTTCTTCATGAACAGCAGGAACGCGACGAGCAGGCCGGTCTTCTTCGCGATCAGGATGCCCGTGCCGGCCGCGACCAGCGCGGTCAGGCCCATGTGCGAGTCCTTGTCGCCGCTGGCGTGCTCCGCGTAGCTCGAGCCGGGCTTGAACCGGATGCTGTCGAGCACCGCGAGCGCCTCGGCCTTGGACGCGGTGATCGTGTCGGCGCCGTCGATCAGGTCGACCGACAGGAAGCCATTGCGGCCGAGCACGCGGGTGAAGAAGTTGACCGACTTGCTGTCCTTGTCGTGCGCGTTGAGGCCCCACAGCAGGTGGTGGGTCGGCTTGTCGTAGTGGAGCGGCTCGCTCCAGCCGTCGACGAACAGCTCGGGCACGCCCTTGGCGACGCGCTCCTTGTTCTGCTCGATCGTGCCTTCCTTGAAGCTCTTGAGCAGCGCGTCGGCGTCGAGGTCCTTGGCGTCGTCATCGTTGACGTAGCCGACGTCCTCGGCGTCGATCACGACCAGCCACTTCGCGCCGGGCTTGACTACCGCGGCGATCGTGGTCTCGACGCTGTTGCCGCCCTCTTTCAGCAGCTGCTGCGCCGTGGCCTTCTCGAACAGGATCATGCCGGCGGGCAGGTTGATCTCGGCGCCGTGGCCGAGATCGACGAGCTTGGGGCCGACGATGTGCGGGACCTTGGCGAACGGGTCTTCGTCCTTGGCCGGCGCCGCGTCCGCCGCGCCGCTCCCCGCCGCGCTGCCGGCCGCCGGATCGACGGCCGCCGCGGGCTGTGCCTCGGCCGCGGGCGCCGTGGCCGCCGGCTTGGCGCCGTGCCCCTTGCTGGGCTTTGCCACCGCACCCGTCGCTGTCGCCGCGACCAATAGAACATATCCGAGGACCCACCGAGCCTTCATCCGCCGACGATCACACAACTCGCGTGGCGCTCCAAGAACGAACGAACGTCGGTTATCCCGACCCTACCGTTAGGCGCCTGCGTTTTGCCTCCGGAAGACGTACGTTCTCGCAATGGCCGGGCCCGCGTCATCCAACGAAGCCGAGACCGACTGGCGACGGCTCGCGAGCGATCGCAACGTCTCGCACGACCTCGCCCGCGCGATGTGGGAGCAGGCGCGCGACGCCTCGCCCGACGATCCGATGCTCGCGCAGCAGGCCTACCAGGCGATGCTCGAGGACGCCGAGGCGGCCAACGCGACCCACGAGCCGGGGCGCGAGACCCTGGTCGGCCGGTCGGCGAGCCCGCGCGACGCCGGGTCGCTCGGGCCCGGCAAGTGGACGCGCGTGCTGCTCGAGCAGCCGCGGCCGTCGGCGGCGCCCAAGGTCATCGACCTCAAGTCGACCGCGGCGGCGATCCGCAGCGAGCTCGAGGCCGCCGGCCAGGCCGGGCTGCAGGCTGCGGCGCAGCTCGCGGCGTCGGACCCGGACACGATCGTCGAGGCGCTGCGCGGGCTGAGCCAGCGGCAGACCGGCATCGTCGGCCAGCTGCTGTCGATCGCGACCTCTGCCGTCGAGCGCGCGCTCGACAAGCGCGACAACTGGGACGCCGGCATGAAGCAGCCCAAGCCGGCGACGGCGGTCAAGCGCGACCCGGAGACCGGCGAGCCGATCGAGGAGGAGGCCGTCGCGCCCGTCGCCGAGGACGAGCGGATCGCGCCGGCCCCGCCGCCGGCCGAGCCACCGCCGGCCGAGCCGCCCGCCGACGAGCCGGTGCCCGACGAGCCGGATCCCGGATAAGCCCGGATAGACCCGGCTAGACCGACTGGCGGCGGATCCGCGCGTCGATCTCCTCGGTGATCGGCGCGCCGACGCCGAACAGGAGGCCGAGCAGCTTCCACGGCGCCGGCTCGTGCGGCAGGTAGTACGCCTCGCGGCACAGCACCCGCGCGAGGTCGCGCTTGACGGCCTCGGGCGCGAGCGAGATCGCCGTGATCCCGGTCTCGAAGTCGTTGCCGAACCCGGCCAGGTACCCGTGGAACAGCTCGAGCGCCTTGCCCGGCGCGGTCTTGGCCGCGACCATCGCGCGGACCTTCGCGCCGTAGCGCCACAGCCCGTCCTGCGCGCACGCGGCCTCGACCCGGTCGAGCGCGACGTCGTCGCGGCCGTACAGGAGCCCGAGGTGCGCGCGCACCACGTCGAGCCGCAGCGACGGCCCGCGCATCCACCGCGGCCGCTGCGTCATGTTCTGGACCAGCAGCGCGTTGGCGGTGTCGCTGTCGCCGACCCCCAGGTGCGCGCGGTACAGGCAGTACTCCGCGACGTCGCGCTGCTCGGCCTGGGGCACGTCGGCCTCGCGGACCGCGTCGCCCGGGATCTTCTGCGCGACCTCGGCGTCGAACAGCGCTTCGCACAGCTCGCCCGCGGGCACCCGCCAGTCGAGCCCGCGCATCAGCCAGTCGAAGTACACCGACGCCAGGGTCGGCAGCCGCGCGAGCGACGCCAGCCGGCCGAACGCGTAGACGCTGTCGCGCGTCGCCTGCTTGCCGACCAGCTCGTCGCCGCGCCGGCGCAGCTCGTCGAGCGCGCCCAGGTCCATGTCCAGCGCGCGCGCCATCAGCTCGATCGTCGACGCGCCCGCGAGCGGGGCCTGGCGCGCCAGCCGCTCTATCAGCGCCGTCGCCGGGTGCGCGTCGAGATCGACGCCGACCTCGCCCGCGAGCGGCCGCGCCGGGCCCAGCGCGCTCATCGCCGCGCGCAGCTCGGTGAGCAGCGGGTCGCGCGGGCCCCACACCGCCTGGCCGAGCACGTCGACCGCGACCAGCGCGCGCTCGAGCGGCCGGCCGGCGAGCCGGGCCCACAGCGCCGCGACCAGCGCCGGATCGGCGCCGCGCCGCGCCATCTGGCCGAGCAGCCGCTTGCTGTCGTCGCCCGGCGCCTCGGTCAGCCGCGGATCGCGCGGCGCGATGTCCGGATCGATCTTCGCGTCGGCCAGGGCCTTGGCCGTCGAGAACAGCCCCAGCGCTCCCGCGCGCTCTGCGATCTTGTTCATGGCGCGGGGGGCAGCTCGATGATGAACAGCGTGCCGTGCCCGGGCGCGCTCTCGACGGTGATCCGCCCGCCGTACTCCTCGAGGATCTCGCGGACCACCGCGAGGCCGATGCCCATGCCGCTGCCGCGCTTGGTCGAGAACATCGGCTCGAAGATCCGCGGCAGCACGTCGGGGGCGATCCCCGATCCCGAGTCGGTGATCGCGACCCGCGCCCAGCCGGCGTCGCTGGTGTCGAGCTCGACCCCGACGTGATGCGCCTCGGGCGCGCCCGCCGGCAGCGCCTGCGCCGCGTTGATCAGCAGCGACACGAACACCTGGCCGAGCTGGCGCGAGCTGGCGCGGACCAGCGGCGCCGGCAGGTAGCGGACCTCGACGCGCGCCTTGGGCTCGAGCTCGCCGCGCGCGAGCGCGACGGCCTGCTCGACGATCGCGCGCAGATCCACCGGCCCCGAGATCCGGCCGTCGCTCGCGCCGAAGTGGTCGAGGTAGGCCGAGAACGCGGCCAGCCGGTGGCGTTCGTGCTCGGGATCACCGACGGCCCGGGTGAGATCTCCCCGGCCCTCGGCGGCGGCCCGCTCGTGGACCCGCTGCATCAGCTCGGGCATCGACGACGACAGCGCGTGGAGCTGCGCCTTGAGGCGCTCCAGCTCGCGTTCTCCGCGGTTCACGCAGATCAGCCTATCACCGCTGAAATGCTCACACACGGATACGATCTTTGCGGGGCGTTTCCTTCCCGTCACGGAGGGGAAAACGCATGAAAAGAAGTCGAATTTTCTTGCTGTCGCATGTAGTTCCAGGATGGACACCGGACCGCCAGCGCCTAAGATAACGGCCGGGGCCCCGTGAGACTCAATCGACATGACGACGCAGGGTGGCGATCGCTCGCGCGCGATCGCGGCGTATCGGAACACATCGCACGGCTGCTGTGGTTGCGCGCAGAAGCCGAGGCGAACCACGACACGCTGAAGGCGGAGCACGCCTTCCGGCGGCTGCTCGACGAGGTCAAGACGCTCGACGTCCTGGCGCTCGAGCTCGTCGCGCGCGGCCGCGACGCCGACGACCCGGGCAAGCAGACCCGCGTCCTGGGCGCCGACAAGGACAAGGACAAGGCCAGCGGCAGCGGCGAGATCCCGCTGCCCGGCGGCGCGATGCCGGCGGACGTGCTGCGCCAGACCCTCGAGTCCACGATCCAGCGCGGTGAGCGCGCGGTGCGCGCGCTGCTCGGCGGTGACGCCAAGACGATCACCGAGGCGCTGCGCCGGCTGCAGACCCAGGCCGGCCCGCTCGCGGTCGTCGACGAGGCCTCGCTGTCCCAGCTGCTGCGGCTCGCCGAGGCGCTGGTCACGCTGGTCGAGACCAATCGCAACGAGGACAAGGTCGGCAAGGCCCTGCCGTCCAGCCTGCGCGGCGAGCTCGAGAGCCGGCTCGGCGCCGACCTCGGCAACGTGCGCGTCCACGACGACGCGGACTCGGCCGCCCTCGCCGATCGCCACGACGCCGTCGCGTTCGCCCAGGGCACCGACGTGTACTTCGCCAGCGGCAAGTACGATCCGGGGAGCGCCGCCGGCAAGGCGCTGATCGCCCACGAGGCGACCCACGTGGTCCAGCAGCGCAGCGGCGGCACGGCCGCGGCGGGCGCGATGTCCGAGCCGGGCGGCGCCGTCGAGCGCGAGGCCGATCGCGTCGCCGGCGCGTTCGCCCAGGGCCTCGCCCCGGGCGCGGCCGAGTTCGCGGTCAGCGAGCGCGCGGCCGCGGGCACGATCTCGCGCAAGGACGCCGCGGCCCCCGAGGGCACGGTCGCCGCCGAGAAGAAGGACCCCAAGGAGTGGAAGCTCCACCTGCTCGGCCAGGTCCTCGACCTGTCGGCGCGGCTCGCCGGCGCGACCGATCTCGGTGGCGGCCAGAAGCAGATCACGATCAACCAGAACCTCGGCCCGCTGAAGATCGAGTCGGCCAAGTACACGGCGAACGGCGACAAGATCGAGTCCGGCACGCTGACCGCGTCGATCGACTCGGGCGCGTTCCACGGCACCAGCGGCACGCTGACCGTCGATGGCAGCGGCCAGGTCTCCGGCACGCTGAGCGTCCCGATCAACGTCCCCGGCCTGTTCGTCAAGCAGCTCGATCTGCAGATCGGCGCCGGCAACATCTCCGGCACCGCGACGATCGCGCCGCAGGAGTTCCAGGGCCCGACCTTCAAGGTCAACGGCAGCAACATCACGCTGACCGTCACGTCGACCGGCGGCGCGCTCAGCGCCACCGTCACCGGCACGGCCGAGGTCGGCATCGACAACGGCGTGGTCGCCGGCTCGGCCAAGATGAGCGTGGATCTCCACGCCGACGCGTCGGGCGTGCGGTTCACCGCCACGATCAACGGCAAGATCGACATCGCCGGCATCGCCCAGGCCGACACGGTCATGACCTACGACGGTCACACCGTCGCGATCACCGCCGGCGCGCAGCTGCCGGTCAACATCCCCGGCCTGCAGGGCACGGCGAAGATCACGTACGACAAGGGCAAGCTGGCGGTCGAGAGTCAGGACCTGCACTTCACGCCGCCCCAGCTCGCGCCGATCAAGTTCGACGACGTCAAGGCCGACCAGAGCAAGCTGCAGGCGAAGCTCCACCTCGCGTCGCCGCTCAACATCCCGATCCCGGGCCCGGCGACGATCACGCTCGACCAGTCGACGATCTCGATCGACGGGAAGAACGTCGTCGGCGACATCACCGGTACGTTCAAGCTCAACAACGCCGAAGGTCTCACCGCCCAGGTCCACCTGGCGTACGACAAGGGCGACATCGACGGCAGCATCAACGTCACCGGCGGCGCCAAGTTCAAGGTCGGCGGCGTCGAGGTCTCGATCGACAGCGCGTCGCAGCTCACCGTGGCCAAGGGCCTCGGCGTCAACGGCGACATCAAGGGCTCGATCCAGATCCAGGGCCTGCCCGCGGTCGAGGCGCACATCATCGCGCAGGCGGGCTCGCCGATCGACCTGACGTGCAGCGCGGACATCCCGCTCGAGCAGGTCAACAACCAGCTCGTCGGCTCGCTCCACGTCGAGTACCATCGCGACGGCGGCGCCAACGCGTTCTCGTTCGAGGCGACCGGCATCGGCGTCAAGGCCGCGCCGATCAACGGCGCGGTCCTGTTCAGCACGTTCAAGGGCCGGCTCGAGGGCAAGGAGCTGACCGGCGAGCTGACCGCGCAGTCCGGCACCGTGATCCAGGCCAGCGGTACGACCGTCACGATCCAGGGCGGCACGATCCACCTGCTGCCCGGCCGCGTGCTCGACGGCCACCTCCAGGCCCGCACCGACGTCAGCGGCAACTCGGCCACGGCCAAGGTCGGCTGGACCAACGGCAAGTTCGACTGGGAGGCCGACGCGATGCTCGACCTCGCGTCGATCACCAGCGGCAAGGTCATCGGCCAGGTCCACATGACCGCCAACTCGAACGGCGGCGGCACGTTCGAGTCGCAGGGTGACGGCATCACGTTCGGTGACTCGCGGCTGCAGGGCATTCAGATCACGCACATCGCCGGCAGCCGGCAGCCCGCGCACTTCGACATCAAGATCAAGGCCGACCAGGCCGTCACGCGGGCGGCGCAGAAGCTGCCCAACGTCGCGTTCACCGCCAAGACCACCGAGGCCAGCGTCTCGTACGACGGCGGCCAGTTCACCGTCGCCGGCGCGCTCGACGCCCACGTCCAGTACCCCAAGAGCGGCAACGCGCAGCTCGAGGGCGACGTCCACCTCAGCTTCGGAGAGACCGGGTTCACCGGCCGGATCGACAACATCCACCTCGAGGAGTCGACGCACTTCTCGTCGACCGGCGGCAGCGCCGACGTCGAGACCGGCATCGTCAACATCGGCACCGCGCGGTTCAACGTGCCGGGCGTCATGCACTCCGACAACGTGACGGCGGACGTCAACCTCAAGTCCGGCCGGTTCCACTTCGAGCTCGACGCCACCGCCGACAACCCGATGCTGGCGGGCATGAAGATCCACGTGGTCGCCGACAACGGCCACTTCGCCGCGAGCATGGTCGCCGGCACCCCGCCGATCCCGCTGGGCAACTTCGCGACCCTGACGGTCAACCCCGGCACCCAGTTCTCGATGACCGACGCCGGCGCGATCAGCGGCGATCTGTCGGGCACGCTCGCCGCGCCGGGCCTGGGCACCGGCACGTTCACCTATAACCTGACCGGCGGCCGGTCGACCGGCACCGCCACGCTCGACGTCCTGCCGTTCGCGATCTTCAACGGCACGCACATCGCGATGACGATCGACGCCAGCCGCAAGGTGTCGACCACCGACGAGGTCGTGCTCACCCTCGCGCCGGCGTACTCGAGCGTGATCGACGCGATGGCCACGGTCGGCGTCCACGACAACAAGTTCGAGGTCACCGGCAAGATCACGGCGCTCAAGGGCCTGGGCAAGGTGTCCGA
>DASWOO010000229.1:0-1707 GCA_036404335.1 Kofleriaceae bacterium | reverse complement strand
GCGTTGCGCACCAGCTGGACCAGCGCGCCGTGCAGGCCGGCGAGCACGCGGGCGTCGACCCGGACCTCGCCGCCGGTCGACGCGAACCGGATCGGTCTGCCGGTCGCGCGGGCGGCGTCGCGCGCGGTGCGCTCGAGCGAGCCGAGCACGCTGCTGGCGGGCAGGAGCCGCAGCTGCTCGGCGATGTTGCGCGCGCCGGCCAGGCCGCGGTCGAGCGCGTCGAGCGCCGGCAGGTCGTGCTGGCCGCGCAGGCCGGCGAGCTGGGCATGCAGCTCGCCGAGCTCGCCGATCAGGTGCTCGAGCAGGCTGGTGTCGACCCGGGGCAGCGCGGCGGTGTCGTTCGCCGGGCCCGGGGGCGCCAGGGGCGCCGGGGGCGCCGGGGAGCCGGGCGGCGCCGGGGCGGTGGGGTCCGGCGGCGGGGTCAGCGCCGCGACCTGCGCGTCGATCTCCTTGGCGATCGCCATCGCGCCGTCGAGCTCGCCGAGCCCCGAGCCGCGCAGCGGCGCGAGCACGTCCTCGAGCGCGTGCGCCAGGTCGGCGAGCGTCGGGTGCTTGACGATCCGCGCCGCGCCCTTGAGCGTGTGCGCCAGCCGGAGCAGCCGCGCGACCCGGTCGCCGTCCGGCCGGGCCTCGAGCGCGACCAGCTCGCGATCGAGCTGCTCGGCCAGCTCGCTGGCCTCGAGTCGGAAGTAGCGATACGGATCCGGCATCACGCCACGCGTTGCACCAGGCGGGTCAGCGCCGCCGACAGCGAGGTCAGCTGCAGCGAGGTCTGCAGGGTCTGGGTCGCGCTGGTCTGGGTCTCGCGCGTCGCCTGGGTCACGCTGCCGATCGCGATGTTGACCTGCTCGACGGCGCTGGCCTGCTGCTTGGTCGACAGCTCGATCTCGCGGGCGGCGTCGACGGTGCTGGCGACCAGCGCGACGATGTCGCCGAACGCCTGCGCCATGTGCGCGACCTGGGCGGCGCCATGATCGACCGCCTTGGAGCCGGTCTCGGTCGCCATCACCGTGACGGTGACCGCGCCGCGCACGTCGTCGAGGATCGTGCGGATGCCCTTGGTCGACGCGGTGACCCGGTCGGCGAGCTTGCGGATCTCGTCGGCGATCACCCCGAACCGCCGGCCGGCCTCGCCGGCGCCGGTCGCCTCGATCGCGGCGTTGATCGCCAGGATGTTGGTCTGCTCGGCGAGCTCGGCGACGATGTCGAGCACGGTGCCGGCCTGCTGCGACTTCTTGCCCAGCTCGAGCATGTGCTGGACGATCAGGTCGACCTGGCGGCGGACCAGGGCGGTGGCCGCGTCGCCGCGGTCGAGGGTGCCCTGCGCGTCGCGCGCCGCGCCGCCGGTCTGGTTCGCGATCTGCGACACCCGCGCCGCGCCGTCGGAGATCTGCCGCGACGACGCGAGCAGCTCGGTCATCGTCGTCGCGATCTCGGTCATCGCGCTCGCCTGCTCGCGCGCGGCGTCGGCCTGCTGGTTGGCGGCGGTCTGGAGCTCGGCCGACGAGGTCTGGACGTGCTGGACCGCCGCGCCGATCCGGTTGACCAGCGCGCGCGACAGGATCGTGCCGATCGCGATCGTGATCAGCACCGACAGGGTGCCGCCCCACAGCACGACCGAGGTCGAGACGTTGGCCGAGTCCGTGGCCTCGCGCTGGCGGACCGCGAGCAGGCCCAGCTCCTCGTCGTCCATCTCGGTGATGAACC